>JAFPPJ010000132.1 GCA_017410745.1 Oscillospiraceae bacterium | reverse complement strand
ATTTGCAAGCCGTTTTACGCTGTATAGCCGTTTTATGCGTTTCTATTTCCCAAAATCGAAAAAATCTTGATTTTGGGAAATAGATGTGAAATAGATATAAAAGAGCGTAATATCAAGGTCATAGCCGGTGTCCGCAGACGCGGTAAGTCCAAGTTGCTTGAAGCATATGGAGTTTATGTCGGAAAATACATTTCAGCGTGAAGTATCTCCGCTGCTGTCAGTTCATGATGCATATCCGAAAATGCTTATCGCAAGGACACGTCACGATGAATATCAGTATGAAGGCATCAGGATAGTTGACTTTTCCGACTGGCTCGCCGGTGCATCACACAGCTGATATTGCACGGTTATCTGCTCTTCAGCGCGAAGGGCCTGAATATGTCATGCCCGAGTATCTTCACCTGTGAGCTGTCTGCCGCTTCCTCGAGGCGGCGTATCTCCTCGGCGGAAAGTCTTATATCCGCCGCTTGTGCCAGCTCCTTCACCTGTCCGGGTCTGCGGCATCCGCATATGGGTATCGTTCCCTTTGCCGTGCAGAAAGCCTCAGCCACCTGGGGCACCGTAATGTCATGGCGCCTGGCAACGGCGATCATCACGCGGTAAAGCTCTTTCAGCTTCCTTTTCCTGCGGTCGTATATGAGCTTCATCAGCGAGAACTTAGTCTTCCTGCGGGGGTCTGTGAGCATGCCCTCCTCGAGCACAGCCCATGCCCAGAAAGCTATGCCGTTGTCTTTGCACCAGCCGAGCAGACCGTTCTTCTCCCATTCGCGGGAGATGATGCTGTAATGGTTCTGCACTCCGTAAAGCGGTATGCCTGCGCCTTCAAGCACCCTTTTGGCGAGTATGCATTCATCGAGATCGAAGTTCGATACGCCGATATTGAGTATCTTCCCCTCGTGATACAGCTCGGCCATTTCCGACAGGTGCTGCTCTATATCCGTGGGCAGATGCAGCCAGTATATGTCGATGCAGTCCCGCCCGAAATCGCTCAGATCCTTCTCAAGTGAGCGGCGCACGCATCCCTTCCTGTAATGGGAGAAGGGGGTATATTTTGCGGAGAGGATGATATCATCCGTGCCGAATGAGCCTATCATCTTCTGTGCCTTGCCAAGACCGTAGTCGCGGGCAAGGTCATAGACCCTGAGCCCCTGTCTGTCCGCCTCCTGCATCGCCTCCCGTATAACGCTGTCCTCCACATAGCTGCCCCTGAGTATCCTGCCGTATGCCTTGCCTCCCCATGAATTAGTACCGATTACTGCTTTTATATCCATAACGTGACCGCCTTTCATAATATGAGATATCTCTCATATTATATCATAAGGTGTCTTTCTTGTCAATACAAATGTGAGAAATATCTCATATTAATTTTTTGCAGCTAATACCTTGTGTATTTGACAAATACAGTAAAAAGTTGTATAATAGAGGCAGTATAAGCCGACCTGTAAACAAAAGGCAGGGTGATAAGATGAAATATGGTGAATCTGTATTTGACATTGCCTATCTGATATTCGCAATGACCGCAGGTGCGGTGATATTGTCACGCAGGAAGGATACGGCCGGCAGACTGATGGGAGCGGCGGCACTCTTTCTCGGATGCGGAGATGCCTTCCATCTGATACCGCGAGTGCTGAACTATTTCTCGGAAGGCGACTTTACCGTATGGCTCGGCATAGGCAAGCTGGTGACATCTATAACCATGACGGTATTCTACCTGGTTTTGTTCTTCCTTGACAAAGAACTGACGGGTGAGGCCGGCAGGATAACGGAGAGAGCCTTTATTGCTCTGGCTGCGTGCCGTATCGTGCTGTGTCTGATGCCCGGCAACGGATGGACGACAGGCGGCGGCACAGTGCTGTGGGCAGTCATAAGGAACGTACCCTTTGTCATAATAGGCATCATGTCGGTCATCATGTTTTACAGGGACAGGAACGCCATTGGCGCATTGAAGCATATGTGGCTCTGTATCACACTGTCGTTCGCGTTCTATATACCCGTGGCTGTGGGAGCGGGAATAGTCCCTATGCTCGGGATGCTGATGCTACCAAAGACCATATGCTATATACTGATGCTCGTTTTCTTCCTCAGGGAGAGCAGGAGCACAGAGAATAAACTGACATAAGTGAACGTCAAAAAACCTTGTCGTTTGCTATAACAGACACCGTTATCAAATGCTATTATTTGCTGTAAGAGGTGTACAAATGCTTGAATTTCTGAGAGAGCACCAGCAGAATATGATGATGGTGCTTGCAGGCGTGTGTTTTGTGATGTCGGGATTTGTACTTTTCTCGCGTACAATATCCACCAAACGAAGGACACAGCTTTTCGTGCTTGGCATATCTGCGATGATGCTGCTTATCTTTGACCGCCATGCATACCAGTTCAGAGGAGTGGACACGCCCGCAGGCTATGTGATGGTACGACTGTGCAACTTCATGGTGTACTCGCTGACGCTTGTGGTAATGTGGTTCTTCAATGAATATCTGGAAGATTTCCTGATGCAGCATGCGGAGAAGGAACGAAGGTCGCACCGTTTCCTTGCGGCAAGGATACTTATGATCACCGATGAGATACTGATAGTCCTTACCCAGTTCACAGGATTCTATTACTATTTCGACGACGGCAACTACTATCAGAGGGGAAAGGGCTTTCTGCTGTGTTTTATTTTCCCGCTGACGATAACAGCGCTGCAGCTGTCACAGGTATATGAGCACAGGAAATATCTCAGACCGATACAGAGCATACCGCTGTTCCTGTTTACGTCACTGCCTATAATAGCGACAGTGGTGCAGGTGTTTGTATATGGACTGTCGCTGACCAATATCACGCTCGTATCTACAGTCATGGTGCTGTATGTGTTCGCCATAATCGAGACGGATGATGAGGTGGAGCGCGCGCATCAGAAGGAGATAGAGCTGCTGCGCAACGAGGAGCATTATATGCGCTCCCTTATGGTGCAGACCGCATACGCATTCTCGGAGGCCATAGAAGCAAAGGACAAGTATACCAACGGTCACTCCCGCAGAGTTGCGGACTATTCCATGAAAATAGCAAGGCTTGCGGGCAAGAGCGACAAGGAATGCAGAGAGGTATATATCGCCGCGCTCCTGCACGATGTTGGCAAGATAGGCATACCAAACTCCATAATCAATAAGCCCGGCAAGCTCAGCGAAGAGGAATATGAGGCTATAAGACAGCATCCCACCGTAGGAAATCAGATACTCTCCAAGATAACCGTAGCCGATTATCTCAGTATAGGTGCGCATTATCATCATGAGCGCATAGACGGTAAGGGCTATCCCGACGGGCTCAAGGGAGACGAGATACCCGATATCGCCCGTATAATCGCAGTAGCCGATGCGTATGATGCCATGACCTCAAAGCGCAGCTACCGTGATGTGCTGCCTCAGGAGGCGGTGCGCGATGAGATAATAAAAGGTCTTGGCACGCAGTTCGACAATACCTACGGCAGGATAATGCTGAAAATGATGGCAGAGGATATAGAGTACCGCATGAGGGAAAGCGACGAGGATATGCCGCAGGACTGACGGAAAGGTGATACTATGGAAGCACATGATTATATAGTTACGGATATACGAGGCGACTATGCATATCTCATGCAGACAGATGCGGACGGCGCAGAGCCGTTTCAGGTGGCGCTGGCACTTCTGCCGCAGGATATAGACATAGATACGAAGCTGCATGGCTTTATGGGCATGTTTGAGATAACGGAATGATCGGAGATGATGCGTCATGAAGGAGAAAGCTCCGGAGCTTTCGATAGATACGGCACTGACGCTGCCATATGATATACTTGACATTGAAGGCGCATCGGACGAGCACTTTGTGTTCAGGCTCATAAGATTCAGCGATGGACAGACCGCATATTCCGTAAGGAACAGCGGCATACAGGCTGAGTTCGGCATAGTATATCACAGCAGGGGGATGGACTGTGCCTTTGCCTGTGACATCACGACGGAATGCGTGAGAGACTTCATGATCGCACTTGAGAACAGTTATGACGGCATGGGCAGCGATACTGTCATACTGCAGGATCTCAGCGGCAGGACTGCTGTGAACATCGTCTTTGACCATCACGGGCATATCGGCATCGACGGGAAGATATACAACAAGGACGATATGTACAGCAGCGGCATCATTTTCACCTTTGATGCGGATGTGGGATGTGTCCTCGATGCGATAGCTGCGGGCGATAAGCTGTTTGCTGAGCTGTACCGCCTGCGGCAGGAATATGCGATGCACGAATGATACGAAACTTTTGTATGAAAGCACATCAGCTTTTGTGCTATCATACAAAAGTATTTTTTGCTATTGACTATGACGTAACGTAATAGTGTATGATCATCATAAGGAGATGATCATATGAAAGTCAATGAACTCAGGTCGGATGCGATATACCGTAAAATACTGTCTGCACCGTCCGAAAAGCGCGATGATATATTCCGCTATGAGATGATGGAGCCTTTCAAGTATAAGTGGGACTGCTATCATATACCGCTGAAAGCAGCGCATCCCGGAGGATATGATATAATCATGGCGTGCAGGATGATGGGGCTTCTGGTGCCGTCAGCATTCTCGGAGGATACGGGCGCACAGAATGATATGCTTTCCGATGACAGCCTGTGGGAGCGGTGCAGGGAATCGATAGAGCGTTCGCTCGGCGCATTTGAGAAGGATGGTATAGTGCCGCCCGTAGAAGACTACCTGTTCACGCTGATGCTTGCAGACCCCGATAACGCATATACCGTAATGAACGGCAATTACTGCGGCGACGGCGGAATACCGGGATATATCATGGCTTGGCTCGTGCCCGGGGAGGATACGCTCTGCCGTGTCCATGCCGCACTCGCCCATGAAACGAACCACAATGTTCGCTTCCAGTATCAGAAATGGCATGATGATATCACTCTAGGCGAGATGCTGGTAAGCGAGGGGCTTGCGGAGAATTTTGCGGTATCGCTCTACGGTGAGGAGCTTGCAGGGCCGTGGGTCACCAAAACATACCCCGACGGTGCTATACGCAGCAAGATACGCTCCGCATTGTCAGTGCAGGGGCTCGAACAGCTCAATGCCTATCTTTACGGCGATGAACTGGCACAGCTGCAGGGGTATTTCCCTGTGGGACTGCCGTATTGTGCTGGATATGCCTGCGGATACAGGCTGGTAAAGACATTCCTGCAGAGGACAGGGATGAGCATAACTCAGGCAACCGTCATGCCCGCAGAGGATATACTGAAAGAAACGGAGGATTTCTGGGATGATGAATGATATGCTCACGGTGCATGAGGCTGCGGAGCTTTCGGGACTGACAGTGCGGACGCTGCAGTACTACGACAGGATAGGACTGCTCCCGCCTTCGGCAGTCACCGATGCGGGATACCGCCTTTATGACGGTGATGCGATGAAGAAGCTGCAGCAGATCATGTTGTTTCGTGAGCTGGAATTCCCGCTGAAGGAGATAGCGCATATCATGAACGATGAGAGCTTTGACGGGGATAAGGCTCTGGATCAGCAGATAGAACTGCTCAGGCTAAGGCGGGAGCATCTTGACGGACTTATCAGGTTTGCGGAAAGCATACGGGATAAAGGAGTGGAGCATATCATGAGCAGGAGCGGCTTTTCTGCGTTTGACAGGAGCAAAATGGAGGAATATGCACGACGTGCAAGGGAGCAGTGGGGGAATACCGCAGAATACCGTGAATGCTCCGAAAAGGAGCAAAGCCGCACCGATGATGGCAATGCGCTCATAGCGCAGCAGATGATGGAGCATTTCGTGAGATTCGGACAAATGAAGGACCGCGACCCGGCAGACAGTGAGGTCTCAGCCCTTGTAGCGGAGCTGCAGAGCTTTATATGCGAGAACTATTACAACTGCACAAATGAGATGCTCATGGGACTTGGCGAGATGTATGAGGCAGCAGGGGAGTTCAGGGAGAATATCGACAGCGCAGGCGGCAAGGGTACGGCAGAGTTCGTGCACCGTGCAATACAGAGCTATTGCAGATCAAAGAAATAAACTGTTCACCACGCAGATCGAGCCGAATTGAAGGCAAACATCAACGAAATCGCCGAGTGTATCGCATACATTCATTTCCATGTTACGAGGAT
>JAFPPJ010000131.1 GCA_017410745.1 Oscillospiraceae bacterium | reverse complement strand
CCGTCCTCGTCCGTGTCGAGCTCGCCTGCGCGTATCTTGCCCTCTATGCCGTCGGGCATTATGATATGCAGCCATTCCTCCTCTGTGTCATACCACAGGGCGGGCTTGTCGAGCTCTCCGCAGAAGTGTACGAACGCATCTATATGCTTCTGCCTGTTGGAATAGGATGTATCCGCCTTGGGCTGAAGTATGAGCATATCAGAAATACCCATATCCGCATATTCGGAGTGGAGAGTGAGGAACTTGTCAGTGTCCGATGCGCTTCTGAAAGAGGAGATAAGCTCTGTCACGACCCTTTTTCCCGAGGGGAAGACTATGGCAAGGTCTGCCCAGTGACCGTCGGTCATTTCCTGCTCCGGCAGTACATCGAGCCCAAGAGAGGTGAAACGCTCCGCAAGCGTCAGCTTCAAGTCCTCGAGATCCTTCTTTTTGTCAAAGTAGGACTTGTATGCGCAGGACGTGCCGAGACCCTTCTTATGCCTGAAATACGGGTGGTTGACGATGCCGCAGGAGAAGTCGAGCAGGTCGCCGCAGCCCGGACATATGAGCATATCGCCGCGTGATGCCTGACTCAGCTCATTGTATTCATCCGTGCCTCTTGTGACAGACAGTGTATTTACCCGTCTGCCGTCGAGTAATGCATTGAGCACTCTATCACCTCTTCTTTGCGGGGAGCAGCCAGCCGAATATACCGCCGCATCCGCCGCCGATGATGTGTGCGAGCTGAGAGATATTGTCCCTGACGAGCAGACCGTTTATGACCTCTGTACCGAGATACAGCACCGTGACAAGTATCAGCGTAAGGGGTATCTCATCCTTGCCCGCGTTGGCAAAGGAGGACAGCAGTATCATCATGAAGACTATGCCGCTTGCACCGAGAAGCGATGACTGCGGGAAGAATATGAAGAATATCAGTCCTGTGAGAAATGCCGTGACGGCCATCATTATCACGAGCGCCCTGCCGCCGTACTTCTCCTCGAGCATCGGCCCCACAAGGAGGATGATCATGAAATTGTTCATATAGTGCGTGATATCCGCATGACCGAGCACATGGAGAAAGAAGCGGGGATATGTGCGCACATCGAGCAGTGACGAACGATACACCGAGAACAGCCATTCATTGGTCTTGCCGCCTGTGACATAGCCAAGTACAAGGGCGATGAGCGAGAGGAATGCGAATGTGATCACCACCGGTGAGTTATACTTGATCTTTGGAAGCTTGAATTTCATGCTTACCTCCTTGAGAGCCGCGGTATAAAAAATACCGTTTCTACCCTGTGATGAGTAAAAACGGTATCATATGCGGCATATTGTTACTGAGCTGCGTAAACGCTGACCTTCTTGCGGTCACGTCCGAGACGCTCAAACCTTACAACACCGTCAACAGTTGCGAACAGTGTATCATCGGAGCCCTTGCCGACACCTGCACCGGGATGGATGTGTGTGCCTCTCTGACGAACGAGGATATTGCCTGCCTGAACGAACTGACCGTCAGCTCTCTTGGCACCGAGACGCTTGGACTCGGAATCTCTGCCGTTCTTGGTGGAACCCATTCCCTTTTTATGTGCAAAAAACTGCATAGAAATGACTATCATGATTTTACCTCCTTAATAAGGATATTGCCGGGATATTGCTGTGAAAGAAGCTGCATATGAAGAAGGAGCGCGCTAACCATATCCGTGCCCTTCTGAGCACAGGTGAGGGATATGCGGTCATCCTCGACCGATACCTCTGCGGTGGGGTCACATAGTACATCGGTGACGGTATTGCATATTAGCATAGCCGCCGACGATACTGCCGCACAAAGCACATCGCTGCCGTGTTCGGCCAGGTCTGAATGACCTGTCAGAGTGAATCCCGCAGTGCTGCCCGACTTCGTGAATACAGCGGTGATCATGCCTTTATAGCGTCGATCCTGACCTTGGTATAGGGCTGTCTGTGGCCCTTCTTCCTGTGGGAAGAACCCTTCTTGGGCTTGTAGGTGAAGACAGTTATCTTCTTAGCCTTGCCGTTCTTGATGACCTTAGCCTCAACGGTAGCGCCTGCAACATAGGGAGCACCTACGCTGAGAGAATCGCCGCCTACTGCTACGACCTTGTCAAAGATAACGGTATCATCGGCATTGACAGCGAGCTTCTCGATGAAGATCTCATCGCCCTCCTTGACCTGATACTGCTTTCCGCCTGTTTCGATTACTGCGTACATTCATGGCACCTGCCTTTATATAAACTCGCTGTAGGGGTGTCCTTGCGGTAAGACCGTGCGGAGCTTTCTACCCGTTCCATGCGGCAAATTCAATTATACCACATTACACAGCCTCTTGTCAAGGGGATTACGGCAGTTGATGAAGAAAATCTCGCCCGCCGCGGGATGGTTTTAGGGCAGAATGCACAAATAGTACAGCGGGCAATTTACGGTATCATATTGACAAGCGCATTATGATAAAAAAGTAGGTACTTATCGGCCATGACGATGTTTCACAGACCGCAGATGCGGTATCCTTACGGTATACGACAGGAACACGAAGACAGAGACGACATATTACGGGGCTGTGAAGGTTCTCAGAACGATAAGGAGTGAATGACATGAAGCCGGAATACATATCTCCCGAGATAGAGATGATCGAGTTTGAGACCGAAGACGTGATACAGAACAGTGAGATCGCAGGCGCGGGCGGATCTCATGAGAGCTTTGAAGAAAATGAGTAATACCGGGCGGCAGTCACATAACGTGGCTGCCGCTTTGGCTCATATTGGAACAGTCATGGAATTTGCCTGTATCTATTGTATTCGTGTGTGTAATGTGCTATAATCAATGAAAACGAACGGACGATACGGGAGGGGAATATGGCACAGCAGAATATATACGACAATGAGACCTTCTTTGAAGGTTACAGGCGGCTGAGGGAGAACGAAGCGAATGCGAACGTGCTGTT
>JAFPPJ010000130.1 GCA_017410745.1 Oscillospiraceae bacterium | reverse complement strand
GCCTGACGATTCCAAGGGAAATAATTGCCCAGCAGATAACCCACAAGCAGCGAAATCAGACAGGCCAGGAGTACCATCGTCCATTTCATACCACCACCAATTGTTCCTTCCTCTTCTTCACCAACAAGGGCAAGGTATACCGCCTGAAGGCATACGAAGTGCCCGAGGCGGGAAGGATGGCCAAGGGAATGGCTATAGTGAACATCCTGGCTATTGAGCAGGGTGAGAAGATCACAGCCGTTATACCCGACACAAAGCAGTATTCCCACATACAGTCGAAGTGTCCGGCATATGCACCGAGAGTTGCGGCAAGTATCACCGCACCAAGCAGTGCTTCGCATATACTTCTTTTCTTCATTATTTCATGCCCCCTTATTGGTCAATTTATGATATCCTCAAGTATCTTTATCGCCTTTTCCGGTTCCTCATAAAGCGGACTGTGCGCGGAATTCTCAAAGGTGAAGAATTCCTTTTCGGGTGCATCCATCATATCAAAGTACTCCTGCTGCAGCGGATATGCCGTGGTATAGTCATATACTCCCGCAAGCACATAGTATGGTATCTCAAGATGCGTGGTTACATCTTCGGCAGTAAAGGTGAAGTCCTCTGCATCGAGCGGTGTGCCCCTGTAATATGCCCTGCCCTGCCATACAGCTATGCGCTCAGCAGACGAAAAGTCCGTCATCCTCAGCGACGGGAAGAATATCCCCGTTATAACCGAATCCATATCACGGGTGGTGCCCACCCCAAGCTTGTGCATAGCCTTGTCGCGCGTCTTTGCCACATAGCGGCGTATATCTTCACTGCTCATATCGGGCGTATCCGTGAAGGCATCCGCATAGCCCTCCAGCTCTTTTTTGAGCGATGCATCTGTGCATATCTCCTTCATGTGTTCGTATGCGAGCTTCTCGGATGATGGCTGCCAGGTGATCTGGCTCATTGCGATATATGCATCGTATCTGTCCGGATAGCGGTCTGCGAGCATAAGTCCTATGCTCGTGCCGAAGGAATGCCCCATAAGATATATCTTGTCAGTATCGAACCGGTCACGAAGATAGTCCGTCACGGCAAGCGCATCGCTCACATACTGCTCGCGGTTGATAGTGCTCTTGTCAAGCCCCTTGTCATATGACAGAGCAGTGCCGCGGTAGGATGGGATACACACGATGAAATGCTCATCGAGCTTTGTCGGGTAATAATACTCAAGAAAGTACTGCGGGATAACTGGCCCGCCGCCAAGAAGCAGCAGTACAGGCTTGTCGCTGTTGCCCGTGATGGTCATGCCTATCTTAGCTCCGTTTATATCAAGCGATATCTTCTCGCATATCTCTGTATTGTTCCTGTTGGTGAGCTTGCCTGCCGACGGCGGAAGAATGATCAGCACCGCTGCCGCAAGGATAATAAGTATCACGACCGCTGTCACAATCACTTTCCTCCCCTTTTTCATATGTCTCCCCCTTAATTGACCGAAACGTTGATATTGCCCGAATCTGTGATGATGTTTACGGGAACCGTCCCGGAGACCGCATTCTCATCTATGTTCGTGTTGCCGATTTCGGATGATCCCTTTACGGCATATGTACAGCCGGTAAGCACCATATCCGCATTTCCGAGTTCTATCGTTATGTCTGCGCTTCCCTTTACGGATGTTCCGTTCATCTTGATATTGCCGCTGTTTATGCCCGCTGTGAATATGTCGAGTGCGGTGTCATCCATCCTCACATTGCCGAGATCGGAGGTAAGATCAAATATACCGTTCTGTGTGCAGTTTTCAAAT
>JAFPPJ010000129.1 GCA_017410745.1 Oscillospiraceae bacterium | reverse complement strand
GTACACTCCGCAAGAGCCGTAGGTATGCCCGGGCAGCGGCACTATATCCGCATCATAGCCCATCCTGCGGAGCAGCGAGCGATCCTTCCCGAAGATGTCCGCCGTATACGCAGGGCTGCGCATCAGCCCGCCGCCGACTGTCATTAGTATATTGCGCGGGGCATATTTCGGCATAGTGGGCTTTAGTCTCTGCGAGAGGAAATTCTGCCGCAGCGTGCTGTCCCTCTCGCTCAGAAGTATCCTTGCGCCCTTACGCTGAAGCTTTGCCGCATTATAGTCATGATCCACATGGGCATGGGTGAGGAAGACCTGTCTTATGTCATATCCTGCGAGCCATTTTTCCATACCGCCCCATATCTGCGGCAGACCCGTGTCTATCAGCATATCGCCGCGTTCGCCCTTTATCACATAGCAGGTCACGTCACACTGCGCATAACAGAGTATATCATCGCCGATTACCGCGGGGTGCAGTCTGTCCGTCAGGCTGTATATCATCCTCATCATGTCACTCCAGTCCGTCTATGAACCCCTTCACGAGCCTGCTGCACTCATCGGGCTTATCGAGAAATATCACATGGTCGCCCGCCAGCTCGTACACCTCACAGCTGCCGAGCTTCTCATAGAACGGCTCTGCCAATTCCGTGCGCCTTTGCGCCATGATACGCAGCGCTTCCTCATATATCGCATCGTCTCCGGCATCCTTCATCTCGGGCATCACCCATACGTTTATCAGTGTATCTGCCGTGATGCCGTCATTTATGAAGTCCTCCCTGGTATGATAGGAGAAGGACGCCGAAATAACGAATTTCGGTATATCGGTCGGCTCCATTATACGCCAGATATGATCGAAATCACGGTCGATATGGTCCATCTCGTTACATACCGCATGAGCGCCGAGCGTTCTGCTCATCATATATATCGCCTGTTCCTGCTGTTCGTCCGGCAGCTTGCCCAGGAACTCGCCGTACTCACTGCGTATGATAATGGGCGCAAGACCCAGCTTCTCTATTACGGGCATAAGCTTTCCGGCGATGCCGCCGTCTAGCTGTTCATCTTCGGGTATCTCAAAGCAGATCGATCCGTCCACAAATACGATGGCCTCTATCTCATCGGGATATGTGCATTCCCAATATGTGGTATACACACCGCCAAGAGAATGCGGCATAAGCACATAGGGTGCCTGTATTCCCGCATTCTGCAGAGCCGTCCTGTACTCCTCCACCACGCTTTCGGGAGTGATCTCACTTGTGATATCGTCGCTCAGTCCATAGCCCGCTCTGTCAAGGAATACGACGCGGTTGTCCTTTTCTATTTCTGCGGTCATCTGCCGCCAGCCCAAAAACATCTCACCGTCGCCAAAGCCCGCCAGCGCCACTATGGTATGCGCGCCGTTCTCATTGCCGCAGGAATACACATTCAGGCTATGATCCCCCACCGATACGGGATGATAATATCCTGCATCGGCGAGCTGTTTCTCCACATTGCTCAGCTTCACATGATACACTATGGACATTGTCAGGAGCGACAGGGCGATGATCAGCAGCAATACAAGCAGTACCTTGCCTATGACACGAAACACTTTTTTCACGTTCATCGTTACACCTCTATTTATTATTGACCGTCTGGTCAATATAAGTATATCATGACTGACCGTTTTTGTGAAGACCCCAATTACGCACTGACCACTCCCGTCTGTTCAGAGATAGTCAACATCCGTGCGGTAGCCGTACACCGTGACTATATTGTCCGAAACATCGCCCGGCACATGGATGTGTCTGAGCACATCGAGCACATAGTC
>JAFPPJ010000128.1 GCA_017410745.1 Oscillospiraceae bacterium | reverse complement strand
CGAAATTGAGCTGAAAGCATAGCATGATTAGCTGATGAAAAATGATAGGCATATCCATTATGGGCATATCGAAGAATTAGCAAAATGCGTCGTATGGATATACTGTCACCAACAGTCAAGTTGACAATTTTGTGGAAGGGGGTGAAGAAGTATATTCCAATGTTCGATGCTGTAGGTTCTACTCTTGTCTTTCCTTGAAAAATAGAACAAATTGACGAATGAAACACAGCCCATATCCCGCTGTGAGATATGGGCTGTATTGATAGATCAGTCTTCAAATTCGAATGTTTTTACATGAAGTGTCTTGCAGTTTTCATTTACCGCTCTGATAGTCGGCTGTGTGTATCCCTCGGAGCATTCCGCTTCCACATCGAGGGTTATCTTAACTCTGCCGCCTTGTGCGGAGATATGGCTTATTACCTCATCCACAAGGTTCTGTACATCACGGTTTATTCTTGTATTGTCCAGTGTTGCGGACATATAGAACCGTGTTTTCTTCTGTGCAGGTGGAGTGGGAGGCGGAGTTTCTCCGCCATGATCATCGCCGTCATCACCTCCGACGGATGTATTACCGCCATTATTCCCGCCGTAAGGATCAACTTCTCCACCAGGGGCAGGTGTGGGTGGCTTAGGTTTGTTTTCACGCTCTATCTGCTCTTTTGCCACATCCACTTTTACAAGCAGGTCGGAATTGCTCAATACGGATTCGGGTTTTGCAAGAATAAGATCAATGTATCTGTCGTCCTGATACGTTCCTGCAAGTGCAAAATACTCTCCCGACGGCATACCCTTCCGTATCGCATCATACAGAACCTCTACATTTGCGAGTCTCGGCAGGTAGCAGTATGTGCAGAGATAATCCCACAGCTTCTTGATCGTAATGTCGTTGCTGTCCTTCCAAAGCAGATCATCGAGTGCCATTTTCAGCAGGGCAGGTGCCCAGTTGGTGATAAGGGCCTCGTTCTGAACCATCTTCTGAGCGGCTTTCTTTATGATACTGTCGCCGCTGCCGTTTATGCGGTTTTCCTCCCATACGATCTCTTTTATGTCATTCAGACGGTCGATATATGGCGTCAGCAGGTGACAATATACCTCATTGCTGATAGACAGGTTTATTGTATCACTGCATCGTTTTATGCTCCTGTCAGTTTCCCTTATCTGAGTTGTATCAAGATTGAGTATCTCCGTATCCTGCTTTACCGAATCCCACGCAAGATAACGGCGCACTTCGGATATAAGCTCGTTCATCTGGTTCTGATCTGCCGCTACGAATGCGATCATATTGCGGTACAGTCGCGGTGAAGTTCCTCTGTTGTCGAGTATCTCCCGTGCTGCGTTCATTGCATCACTGTCTGTCTTTCCTGTCTTATGTGTCTTTTCGGGCGGCAGCAGTACAAGGCGCACACTCTGATCGTCGGGCACATCCAGTGATGAACGGGGACATATATGTATCCCGGAAAATGGCGGCTCACGGTGTATCTTGTTCAGGCGCTTCTCTATCTCATAATACACATCATCAAGGCTGAATTTGGATATCCTGTCCTCAACAGTCTTGCGCAGTGTAGCACGGGTGTCGAACCAGTATCTGTCGCCGCTGTCATTTGTGTAGAGATATGCAAGTGATCTGCTGAGCTCGGAAAGCGCATCATTGAAATCTGCGATATTCTCCCCGGGCTGTACCACACCGAGGCGGATACGCGTTTTTTCTATGCCTCGTACCTTCTGTGTGCGGTCGGTGGGAGCAGAGCCCAGCATTATCGTTCTTGTCACACGCCTTGCAGCAAGTATCTTACCGTAGCGTGGAGTACCCTTATCTTTCTGGAAGGGAACAGAGTTCTTGCCATCGACTTCCTTGTCAACGATACCGTTCCAGCCCTCGGGAAGATAGCGTGTGAGCTCATCACGGATATTAGGCACATCAAGGGCGATAGAGCAGGGCATTATCATGGGGCTGGCATCGTTTGACATCCAAAGTTCGTGGATAACGGCAGCCATGAGCCTCAGCACGCCTCTTGTGCGCTGAAAGCTCTCCAGTGTAGCCCAGTCTTCATACAGCCTGTCGAATACCTCGGGATGTATGGGGTAACATGACACCATTCTCCTCTGATAATCCATTTCCTTTGATTCCGGCGGGAAATCCGAGGGGTTCGTATCATACATCTGTGAGAATGCCCGGCATACCTGATCTCTTGCACTTTCGTTCTTGCAGTCAAGGAACAGACGGCGGCGAACTATCTCAAAGCCTTCTCCTGCGGTTACGGGTTTCCATATGGATTCCATTCTTCCGAAGGTGTGCTCGATATGCTCCAGTGCTATCTGTCCTGCATCGCCGCCGATCTCGCGCTCGGATTCAGGGATAGATGCAACAACTATACTGTTTTTGCTCGCACTTGCAGCCTCGGTGATCTCCTGTATGAATGTGATAAAATTATCGAATGTTCCCGCAGGAAGTCCCTCTACACCATAGAGCTTTTTGCCGTATGCCACAAGCTCATCCATAAGGATAAGGCAGGGACCGCAGGCATTGAAAAGGTCTGTGAGCGCTACCGAACCGGGAGAAACGCCTTTTTTGTCAGCTTCCTTCACATAGTCATAGAGCAACGGATCACCTGCGGACATACAGAGCTGATATGCCATTTCGCCCCATAAGGTATTTATCGAGTTTCCGGCAAAATTATTGGGACGCTTCGGCTTGGCAGGGTCAAGAGCCGTACCTACGAGCACAGCTACGTTCGCTCGGGGCAGCGAAGTCACTCCCGCAGCATCCAGTACCTTTTGCAGCTGCGGCACTTTTGCAAGCGGAAGATTGCCCTTCATCATATGATAAAGTGCAAGCATTGAGTGCGTTTTGCCGCCGCCGAAAGCAGTCTTGAGCTGTATTACAGGCTCGCCGTCCTTGCCCGTGACACGTTTCAAGCCCTGTACGAGCAATCCCGTCATGCCCTCGGTTATATATGTGCGGTTGAAGAATTCCACCGGATCCACATATTCGTATGCTATTTTTTTGTAGTCCGTATCCTTGCTGTCAACGGATACTCTCGCCACCTGTGCAAGATTTACGGCAAATTCGGCATTCTTGTAGCGCCCCTGTGCAACATCAGGGTGCGGCTCTATAACATCACGCCAGCTCGGGAGGCCTGCTACAGCAGTAGTAAGAACTGCGGCTGTGCTTTT
>JAFPPJ010000127.1 GCA_017410745.1 Oscillospiraceae bacterium | reverse complement strand
GTCGGTCGGTCTGATGCTCAAGGATATAACCATAGGTCAGTATTTTCCCGGCGATTCGGCTGTGCATAAGCTCGACGCAAGGTTCAAGCTGCTCATCACTGCGATATATATCGTTATGCTCTTCTCGGCTGATACGTTCCCGTCGCTCGGAGTGGCACTTGTCTTCTTTGTTATGGCATTTGCGGTATCAAAGCTTTCTCCGAAGCTGATGATAAAAAGCATGAAGCCGATAATACCGGTCATAATCATCACATCCATACTCAACATCTTCTTTATCGAAGGTGTGACGATAGTACATCTGTACAAACTGAGGATCACAGACAACGGGCTTCGCACATCGGGCTTTATGATAATAAGGCTCATCGCCCTGATATGCGGCTCGTCGCTGCTCACATATACCACTTCTCCGATAGTGCTGACAGATGCGATAGAACAGATACTTCGCCCTCTGACGAAGATAAAATTCCCTGCTCATGAGCTGGCCATGATGATGACGATAGCACTCAGGTTCATCCCTACGCTTATCGAGGAGACTGACAAGATAATGTCTGCACAGAAGGCAAGAGGTGCAGAGCTTGATTCAGGCACGTTCATGCAGCGTGCAAAGGCGCTTATACCTATACTCATCCCGCTCTTTGTATCCTCGTTCAGACGTGCGGAAGAGCTGGCACTTGCTATGGAATGCCGCTGCTACAACGGCGGTGAAGGCAGGACAAAGCTCAAAACGCTCGTATCTGCGGGCAAGGATTATCTTGCACTGTCTATATCCATACTGTTCTTATGTGCGGTAATGGTGATAAATCTGGGCAGGCTCGGAGTGGTATGAGAAATATCTGTGTAAAGTGTTCGTTCTGCGGCACAGCCTATCATGGCTTTCAGCGGCAGAATAATTCGGTTGCGGTGCAGAATGTGATAGAAGCATCGCTCACACGCATCACCAAAGCAGATGTGCATATAAACGGATGCTCCCGTACCGATACCGGAGTACACGCCAGGGAATTCTACTTTTCGTTCAGGACAGATTCCCCTATCCCCTGCAGCGGTCTTGTAAAGGCTCTCAACAGTATACTGCCGGGAGATATAGCCGTATCGGGATGCACGGACATGGATGATGGGTTCCATGCAAGATATTCCTGCAAGGGCAAGGAATACGAATATATGATATACAATGCAGCGGTAAGAGATCCGTTCCTTGACAACAGGGCGCTGCATTATCCATACAAGCTTGATACAGACAGGATCGCTGTTGCCGGTAAATATCTCACAGGCAGGCATGATTTCTCCTCCTTTTGCGGGTATGACGGTCTCAAGGAGGATAATGTGCGCACCGTCACCGACCTTCGTGTCTCAAGGGATGCGGATATGGTATCGGTATTCATATCGGCGGACGGATTTCTGTACAACATGGTGCGTATCATCATAGGCACGCTCCTTGATGTGAATGAAGGACGGAGAGAGCCTGATGATATGCCGCTGCTGCTTGAAAAAAAGGACAGATGCTGTGCAGGAGATACCGCTCCCGCATATGGATTGTATCTGAACAGAGTTTTCTACTGATAAGGCAGGTGAATAATATGCCGACTACCGATGTTTCGGAGCTTGCAAAAAGAGATAAAAGAAAGGCTGTCGTACTTATCGTATCGGTAGTATTCATAGCCGCGATCGTACTGATAGCGATATTTACAAAGGACAAATGGCTCCCTGCACTAAAAACCTCCGAGACTCCCCCGAGCGGAGAGATACAGGAGGAGGCAGAGCTTTCGGAGGGATACTTCCCGCTAAAGATAGAAGGCGGCATGGGATACCAGCTCATGACGCTCGAAAACTCGCTCGCGCTTCTCGATGATGCATCATTCCATATCTACAATGCCGACGGCAAGCTGATGCTCGAACAGCGCCACAACTACGCTAATCCCATACTTTGCACATCCAGGACCAAGGCACTCATATATGATGTGGGCGGAACGACGTTCAGGCTCCTGAACAAGAACAAGCAGATATATGAAAAGCTCACAGACGGCGTAATATATCTTGCAAGACTTTCCGATGCGGATCAGGCGGCTGTTGTCACAAAATCCGACAAGTGTCTGTCGGAGCTCAATATCTACAACGACAAGGGCGTTTCGATATTCAAGTATTTCAGCTATGACAGCAGGATCATAGATATAGAATTCAACAAGAACAATACAGGCTGCATAATCACGATCATCACCGCTGACAGAGGCAGGCTGTATTCAAAGATGATAGGATACAGCTTCGGGAGCGACACTCCTCTCTGGCAAAGCAAGGGCATCGCTACTCTTGCGATGGATGTGCGCTGCTACAGCAATGATACAATTGCTATGGTGGGCGATACGGCATATGCCATCTTTGACT
>JAFPPJ010000126.1 GCA_017410745.1 Oscillospiraceae bacterium | reverse complement strand
GGCTGCGAATGACGCTTTGTACTGTGTTTTTCACATGAATGCATGTGTGTTGATGCTATCCTGTTATATTATAACATATGCGATGGTTAATGTCAAGGCATAAGGCGCCACGAAAATGTAACTTTGTATAAGTGCATAAACAATGGAACATTCGACTGCCGGGTATGCATACTCCGTACTGACCAATGCTCCGAGGATAGTATAGCAGGCTTTGTGCGAATGCATATCGGGTAAAACCGGGCTTGGCCCGGCGGGTAACAGTCAGCTTGCTTATTGTATGTTATCAGGTATAAGAGTGACCGGGTCGCAAATAAATTCAATTTGCAGGTAAATATCAACGAATTCGCCGCCGGCCGTGCCGGCCTGCACTTGACATTTAGGTGCGGATGTGATAGAATAGATATGACATTTTTTGAGCAGGGAGGTGCGTTCATGATGCGTGATGACAAAAAAAGACTTCGCCTGATCAGCATATCAATGACGGTCTGCTATGCACTTGTGATAATCTTCATAGCAGTTGCGCTTTCATCGGTCACGATAACGCAGACAGACACCATAGTCCGCGATAATATCGGTGCACTTTCCGCAGAGCTCAACTCCCAGATGACGATGAACGTGAACAACTATCTCACGCGCTGTGAGTCCACCGCCACACTGGTGTTCGCATCGGAGGAGAATTATACCTACGATGCCACAGACCCTGCCAACGATCCCTATGAAGCCCTTAATACCGAGGCGCGCATATCCGATAACCTGTTCAATCTCTGCATCATGGAGAACTTCGTGGATTTTGGCATAGTCTATTCCAACAATCATGTGGTGGGCAAGATATCCCACGGCACGAAAGACAAGATGGGCGACCTGATATATAATGACCTTTCCGCGATGATAAGCCGCCCGAATACGCAGGACGGCTGGTATTCAGGCTTCAACGACGACTATAAGCGCATATACTACGTCAAGCGTCTCAATGAGAATGCGGTGCTCGCGGTGTCGGTGTATTCCGCAGAGCTTGAGAATATAGTGGAGAGCCCCGATTCCATGAGGAGCATGGCAGTCCGCCTCGTGGACAAGGAAATGAATATCATATACTCCTCCATAGGTGAGAACAATACCATACTTCCTCGTGAGATAAAGGAGCGTATAAGGGGCAATGTGATAGACCCGAACGAAGCGGAGTATATCGTGTCCGCCAATCAGTGCGGCGATGACTGGATGCTCGTCACATCCATCCCCACGCAGTATCTGCTCGAAACAAAGAACGAGGCACAGCGCAGGATAATATCCATCGCGGCGTTTGCGGCGCTCATCGCCCTTGTGCTCGATATAGTGATATCGCTGATATTCACCAACCCCATAAACAATATCGTCATAAGCCTGGGCAGAAAGGCAGACTACGACCAGCTCACGGGCATACTCAACAAGCGCTCCTTCGAGGACAGGACGATCAGAGCCATAGCCTCATCGAAGAAGAGCGTTCATGCGATGATGCTGATAGATATAGACGACTTCAAGGGCATCAATGACAGCTTCGGACATACCGCAGGCGATGATGTGCTCTCCATGATGGGCAGCCTTATACGCAAGAGCTTCCCCGAAAGCGATATACTCGGGCGCATAGGCGGTGACGAGTTCTGCGTGTTCACCAAGATGGGCGGATATGACAATGCATGGAGCGAGATATCGTCGAAATGCGCGCTGATGTGCGAATCCTTCAACGGGATGTTTGCGGATAAGGCGCAGACCCGCCGCCTGAGCTGTTCGATAGGCGCGGCGCTGTTCCCCTTTGATGCGGATACCTTTGAGGAGCTGTACAAGAACGCGGATAAGGCGCTGTATATATCCAAGCGCAGCGGCAAGAACCGCTTCAGCCTCTTCGGCGAGAAGCGCGACGCAGAGAAGTTCAGGGCGCTGACGGAGGAGATGGAGGGCATAAAGGACGGCGCGTCCCGGGACAATGCATCTGCAGAGACACAGCCCGCGGACACGTCCGCAGATACGCCCGCCGATACCGATACCGCACAGACCGCAGAGGAGAACACATCTGCCGCAGAGACTGCTGCGGATAAGGAGGCAGAGGATGAAGAGTAAAAAAATCCTGTGCGTGCTCCTCGCACTTATGCTGTGCTCCTGCAAAAATAACTACGGCTCGGTGTCCACGGTGAATACCGAACCCGAGAAGGTCGTGCTCACGTTCTCATGGTGGGGCAACGACGACAGGAACGAATATACGCTTGAGGCCATAAGGCGCTTCGAGGAGAAGCATCCGAACATAGATGTGCGGTGCAGCTATACGGAGTGGTCGGGCTATCAGGTCAGGAACAACGTGCGCATGGCATCAGGCACAGAAGCCGATGTGATGCTGATAAACTTTGCGTGGATAGATCAGTATTCCCCCGACGGCAAGGGCTACTATGACATAAAGCGCCTGTCTGATGTGGTGGATCTGTCCACGATAGATGAAGCTATGCTCGATTACGGCATGAAGGGCATATTCCTTGATGCCGTGCCGATCGCGATGAATGCGCAGACTATATACATCAACAAGAGCATATATGACAGCTACGGGCTCGGAGTACCGGAAACATGGTCGGATCTTCTGAATGCCGCCCAGACGATGGACGGGAAGAACTATCCCATATCCATGTCGGCAAAGAGCGCATGGCTCTTCTGCATAGCCTATACCGAGCAGGCGTGCGGCAGGAACATATTTGACGAGAGCGGGAAGCTCACCTTCACGGAGGATGACTTCAGGACGATGCTCGAGTTCTATTGCCTGCTGATAAACCGCAAGGTCATGCCCCAGGTGGAATATGCAGGGGACTATACCCTTGAAGGCGGCAAGACCGCAGGAATGATGGGGTGGGTGTCCGATGCGGAGAATTTCTGCAAGGTCGCGATAGAAAACGGAGCGGATATAGTTACCGCGCCCTATACGGGGATGGCGGCAGGCGACCCGGGTCACGGGTGGTATATCAAGCCCGCCACGATGTATGCGATAAGCGATACTACCGAGCACGCCGCAGAGGCAGGCCTGCTGCTCGACTACCTTGTGAATTCGAGCGATATGGCACAGCTGCAGGGGCTTGAGAAGGGCGTTCCGCTGAGCTCAAATGCCCGCACCACGCTCGAGGGACTCGGTATGCTCGACGGCATACAGTACGATGCCTTTGAGCGCATGAACGAGCCTGCTATTATAAACAGGATGCGGCCTGTCATGGAGAACGGCGATGTCATAGATCTCTTCACCGATGCGTGCAACGAGGTGCTGTTCGAGAAGGCGACATCCGAGGAGCAGGCGAAGATGCTCTACGACGAGATAAAGAAAATCACGGGCTGATGGCTGCCCGATCAGGAGGATATTAAAATGAACAGGGAATTACCCAAGACCTACGAACCTAAGGCATTTGAGGACAGGATCTATAAATACTGGCTCGACAAGGGCTGCTTCAAGGCAGAGAGAGACAGCAAGAAGAAGCCGTACACCATAGTTATCCCCCCTCCGAACATCACAGGACAGCTCCATATGGGACATGCCCTTGATGAGACGCTGCAGGATATACTCATACGCTGGAAGAGGATGTCGGGCTACTCCGCACTGTGGCTGCCCGGCACGGATCATGCTGCTCTTGCGACAGAGGCAAAGATAGTTGCCGCTATGAGAGAAGAGGGCATAACCAAGGAGGAGATCGGCAGAGAGAAGTTCCTCGAGCGTGCATGGAAATGGAAGGAGCAGTACGGCGGACGCATCGTGGAGCAGCTCAAGAAGCTGGGATCATCCTGCGACTGGTCAAGAGAGCGCTTCACCATGGACGAGGGCTGTTCAAAGGCTGTCAAGGATGTATTCGTAAAGTACTACAACAAGGGACTGATATACAGAGGTGAAAGGCTCATCAACTGGTGCCCCTGCTGCAAGACCGCACTTTCCGATGCAGAGGTAATATACTCCGAGCAGGCAGGCCATTTCTGGCATATCCGCTATCCCCTTACCGACGGCAGCGGCTATGTTGAGCTTGCCACCACGCGTCCCGAGACGCTCCTCGGCGATACTGCGGTAGCGGTAAATCCCGACGATGACAGATACAAGGATATAGTAGGCAAGACCCTCACGCTCCCCCTCGTAGGCCGTGAGATACCCGTAGTTGCCGATGAATACGTTGAGAAGGACTTCGGTACGGGCGTGGTAAAGATCACCCCCGCACATGACCCCAACGACTTCGAGGTAGGTCTGCGCCATGATCTGCCCGTAATAAACGTTATGACCGATGATGCCCGCATCACCGATGATTATCCCGCATATGCAGGCATGGACAGATACGAGGCAAGGAAGAAGATAGTCGAGGATCTCGACAAGGGCGGCTTCCTTGTGAAGGTAGAGGAGTACTCCCATAACGTAGGCAGCTGTCAGCGCTGCTCCACAACAGTCGAGCCCAAGGTATCCACACAGTGGTTCGTGCGCATGAAGGAGCTTGCACAGCCTGCGATAGATGCGGTAAAGAACGGTGATACCAAGTTCGTGCCCGCACGCTTTGACAAGATATACTTCAACTGGCTCGAGAACATACGCGACTGGTGCATATCCCGTCAGATATGGTGGGGACACCGCATACCTGCATTCTACTGCGATGACTGCGGCAAGATGATAGTTACCGGCGAGGACAGCTGCACCTGCCCCGACTGCGGCAAGCCTATGCGTCAGGATCCCGACACCCTTGATACATGGTTCTCTTCCGCACTGTGGCCCTTCTCCACTCTCGGCTGGCCCGAGGAGACAGAGGACTTCAAGTACTTCTTCCCCACGAATACGCTTGTTACAGGCTATGATATCATATTCTTCTGGGTAATACGCATGATGTTCTCCTCCCTTGAGAACACAGGCAAGGTGCCCTTTGATACGGTGCTCATACATGGTCTCGTTCGTGACGAGCAGGGCAGGAAGATGTCGAAGTCCCTGGGCAACGGCATTGATCCCCTGGTAATAATCGACAGCTATGGCGCGGATGCGCTCCGCTTCATGCTCGCAAACGGCAACGCTCCCGGCAATGATATGCGCTTCATCGAGAGCAAGGTCACTGCCGCAAGAAACTTCGCAAACAAGCTGTGGAACGCATCCCGCTTCATCATGATGAATCTGCCCGACGACTTCGAGGACAAGGGTCTGCCCGCAGAGCTCGCACCCGAGGACAAGTGGGTCATCACCCGCTTCAACACCCTCGCAGGCGAGGTAGGCACGAACCTTGAGGCATTTGAACTGGGCGTGGCTTCACAGAAGATATACGACTTCATCTGGGATGTATACTGCGACTGGTATATAGAGCTGACAAAGCCCCGCATACAGGCCGGCGGTGCTTCCGCTGCATCCGCACAGGCAGTGCTGGTATGGATAATGAAGGGTATGCTCGGCCTCCTGCATCCGTTCATGCCGTATATCACAGAGGAGATATATCAGGTGCTCACAGACGGCAAGGAGCCCATCATGCTCACCGATTATCCCGTATACGACAAGGCGCTTGACTACTCCGCAGAGGCAGACGACTTCGAGCGCATAATCGAGGCTATCAAGGCTGTGCGCAACCGCCGTGCAGAGATGAACGTTGTTCCCTCCGTAAAGGCTAAGGTATACATCGAGACACAGTACAAGGATATATTCGAGGGTGGCAGGATATTCTTCGAGAAGCTGGCATCCGCATCCTCCGTTGAGATAGCGGACAGCTTCGATATACCCGACAGCGTTACGGCAGTTACCACCGATGCAAGAATATTCATCCCGCTGTCCGACCTCGTTGACAGGGAGAAGGAGCTTGCACGCCTTGCAAAGGAGAAGGCAGCGGTACAGAAGGATATCGACTTCTCCTCCGGAAAGCTGAACAATCCCGGATTCATGGCAAAGGCACCCGAAAAGCAGATAGAGGCTGAGAAGGCAAAGCTTGCCCGCGCACTTGAGAAGATGGAGAAGATAGACCAGAGCATCGCTGCATTCAAGTAATTGCCCATGCTTCGGCCGGAAGACGGCATAACACGGATAAGGAGGGTATCATGCTCGACATAACTCGTGAACAGCTCGAGAAGCTGTACAACAAGCAGCAGTTTATGATAAAGGCTATTGTGGTATACTGCTGCGTGACCCTTGTGCTGTATGTCGTGATGCGCATAGCGCACATCTATGCGCTGCCTGTGCTGCTCATATCGTTCATCCTGCTCATCATCATAACAGCGGCGGTGAGAAAGAAGCTGATACCTGCGGGGCATACCTCCGAGCTCGTCAAGGAAGCGTACTCCTCGCTGCAGTATGACTATTACAGCGACGGCGCACTGAATATGCTCTTCACGAAGCTCGGACGTGCGCAGAACTTCCCCGAGAAGACGTATCTCACGCTGTTTGCGGCGGAGATATACATGATAAGGGGCGAGGCGGACAAGGCGATAGCCATGCTCGGCAATGTGGACAGGTCTGAGTTTGTCAAGTACCCTACGGTGGGCATGAGCTTCTACGACGATATCCTTTCCATGTACTGCCAGCTTGGCGACTATGACAGCGTGATGCGTGCCTACAGGGACGGCGAGCCGTTCATACGCGAATGTGCGGACAGGAACTATGTGCTGTGCAACACAGCGATAGAGATACTTATCCGCGCATATACCGCATCGGGCGATCCACACCATGCCCTTGAGCTCAGACTGATGAAGAACGATTTCCAGAACCGTTTCAAGAAGTCCACAAGTCAGATGGCGAACCAGACCACCACGCCGTTCAAGCAGTTCCTCGACGGGATAGTATTCCTTGACACCGCTGAGCTTTACTATATGTGCGGCGATAAGGAAAGTGCGGCGCGTGCGGTGGATACTGCAGGGCCTCTGGTGGCAAAGTCGCCTTACTATCTTGACAGGGCGAACCGCCTTTCGGCCGCTATCAGGGGTGAGTAAATGTTTATCGACAAGGAAAAGCTCGATGAAGAGATAAGGCGGCTGCAGACAAGAATGAAGCTGAGCCGCATAAGGACGTATTCCGTCACCATCGCTGCAGTGCTGATCATAGTCATATGTCATCTGTTCGAGGTGAAGAACGGCCTGCTTATTTCTGTGGCGGTAGCATTCGGCGGCATCGTTATGCTGATGCTCAATATGAAGCTTGCCATGTCAAAGTCGGAGAGCTTCGGCATGATATCGCTGGTATCGGAGCTTCAGCGCGACTATGCCAGCGACCACATATACGCCAAGGCATATACCGCCATGTCCGAGGAGCACAGACCCATCAAGAAGCAGCGCCTTATCATGATCACGGCGGAGATATGCGGATTCATGGGC
>JAFPPJ010000125.1 GCA_017410745.1 Oscillospiraceae bacterium | reverse complement strand
TCGTCGAGGATCACTGCTCCGCGATCGACCTTATCATACATAAGGGCAGAGTGGGCGAGATATACAATGTCGGCGGCCACAACGAGATGAGGAACATTGATATCGTCAAGCTCATAATAAAGGCACTCGGAAAGAGCGAAGACCTTATTGAATTCGTATCCGACAGAAAGGGCCACGATCTCAGATATGCGATAGATCCCACAAAGATCTCCACAGAGCTCGGATGGGAGCCCGAGACTATGTTCGCCGAGGGCATACAGAAGACCATAGACTGGTATCTCAACAACCGTGAATGGTGGGAAGAGATAATTTCCGGCGAATACAAGGATTACTACGATAGAATGTACAATGCAAGATAACAGGAGCACAGGTTATGAAATTCAAATTCATTGAAACAGGCATATCCGATCTGTATATCATCGAACCCACCGTGTTCGGTGACAGCAGAGGATATTTCATGGAAACATACAACGGGGAGTTTGAGCCGTATATAAAGCATCTTGACGGCACACCCGCACAGTTCGTACAGGATAATCAGTCGCGTTCTAAGAGAGGCGTGCTCAGAGGTCTGCATTGTCAGAAGACAAATCCTCAGGGCAAGCTGGTGCGCGTGACAGAGGGCGCTGTATACGATGTGGCTGTCGATCTTCGTGACGGCAGTGAGACTTACGGCAAGTGGCACGGTGTGCTTCTCACAGAGGAGAACAAGAGACAGTTCTATGTACCCGAGGGATTCCTGCACGGTTTCGTGGTAATGAGCGATTTTGCCACATTCACCTATAAATGCACGAGATACTATGATCCTTCCGATGAGGGAGCGATAATCTGGAATGATCCCGATATAGGCATAGACTGGCAGATACCCGATGATATGGAGATACTCCTTTCCGACAAGGACAGAAAGAATCCTACACTTGCAGAGGCAGGGCTGAGATTTTAACTAATGAAAGCTTATATAGATACCTTCAGAAAATACTGGGGTCTGACGCTGCAGCTTGCCAAAAACAAGATCTCCCTTAAGTACAGGCGTTCATACCTCGGTATGCTGTGGAGCCTTCTGAACCCCCTGCTTACTATGATAGTCCTTACAGTTGTATTCTCCACGATGTTCAAGAACAGGATCGAGAATTTCCCCATATATCTGATGTGCGGCAGACTGATATTCGATTTCAATTCAGAAGCTACAAGAAATGCTCTCGGATCTGTAGTCGGCAACTCATCTCTCATAAAGAAGATATATGTGCCGAAATATGTATTCCCTATGTCGAATGTTATCGCATCTATGGTGAATATGCTCTTTTCGTTCATAGCACTGATACTTGTTATGATATTTACACATCTGACTCCGAGATGGACGATGCTCTTCTTCTGGGTACCAATGGTGTATGTCACGATGTTCTCGCTGGGTCTCGGACTTATCCTTTCGGCTATAAATGTGTTCTTCCGTGATATAAAGCATCTTTACGGAGTGCTGCTCACACTGTGGACATATCTTACACCGCTGTTCTACCCCGTTGAGGCTCTCTCCGAGGGTCTGCAGAAGGGGATGAAGTTCAATCCTCTGTATCACTATATAGTGATGCTCAGAGGGATGTTCCTTGAGGGCACGATGCCCACGCTTTCGGAAAACATCGTATGCTTCGGGATGGGTGCATTTTCTATCGCAGTGGGACTTGTAGTGTTCAAGAAGACCCAGGACAAGTTTATACTTAATATCTGACGGGTATGGAGAATCGGATGGATAATATAGATACAAATACCGCTGCACAGACTGCAGCAGAAGGATCAGAGGAGCCTGAAACGATCATAACTGTCGATCATGTCACCATGACATTCAATATGAACAAGGAAAAGATAGACAGTGTTAAGGAGTACTTCATCAAGCTGGTCAAAAAAGAACTGATGTATACGCAGTTCACAGCCCTGAACGATATCAACTTTGAAGTGAAAAAGGGTGAAGTCATAGGGCTGATGGGGCTCAACGGTTCGGGCAAGTCCACTCTTCTCAAGGTAATAGCCGGTGTCATGAAGCCTACAAAGGGCAAGGTCACCGTAAGGGGCTCTGTCGCTCCGCTGATAGAAGTGGGAGCGGGCTTCAACAATGACCTTTCGGGAAGAGAGAACATATATCTCAATGGCATGCTGCTCGGATATTCACGCAAATATCTGCAGGAGCATTCTCAGGAGATAATCGAATTTGCTGAGCTCGGAGAATTTATAGATGTTCCGATAAAGAATTATTCATCGGGTATGCGCTCGCGTCTGGGCTTTGCCATTGCTACGACGGTCAAGCCCAAGATACTTATAGTTGATGAGGTGCTGAGCGTCGGCGATTTCAAATTCAGGCAGAAATGTCAGAAGCGCATAACCGAGATGATGGCTGACGATACTACTGTGATACTGGTCTCACACAGTATAGACCAGATACGCAAAATGTGCAGCCGATGCATATGGCTTCGCAAAGGGCAGGTCGTTATGGACGGCGGATGCGATGAAGTATGCGACGAATATGAAAAGCAATAAGATATGGGAGAGATCGTTTTGAGAAAAGGCATTTTTGTACTGACAGATGCTCGCGCGGACAAATATGTATATCGTATGCTTGAGGATATTGACAAGTATCTGAGTGATCTTGTCATAGTAATCCGCAAGCCGGAAGATGAGGAGCAGGAACTTCCGGACTTTTCAGGCAGGCATGTTATCGTAAGAGAGGGCAGTCTCATAGACCTGTATGCAGAGGGTGCAAGAGAGATGTTCGGCTGTGATGTCGAGACAGAGCCGGATGTGTCCGAAGTGCCCGATGGCGGTGTAGTATTCTTCTCCGACCAGTTCTTCCCCTTCCGCGGTTTCGATGAGATATTTGAAAAGGCTGAGAAGGAGCTGTCCGACTGTGATGTATGGAGCATATCCTGCAAGATGGATCCTAATATCGCAAATGGCAAGAATAAAAATGATTTTTCGTTCTTTATACACTCATTCTTTTTCTGCGTGAATAAGGAAACGATCCCTCTCATTACCATGCTTTCAAATGTGCATGGTGATCCCGACGGTGCGCTGACAGTGTATCTTTCGCAGAATGAGCGCAAGGTAAGCGTGCTCTGGCATACTGACAGCAACGGTTCTGATGATACAGTATACGGTGCGGCAGAATTGCTCGAAAACGGATTCCCTATAATAAACAAAACTATATTCAGCGGCAAGTACGATGATATCATATCCAAGAGATTTGGCTCTGTTGCAGAAGAAGTCATAAACTATGTGAAAAAGCACACAGACGGATATGAAGAACTCATTGCGGAGAATGTGATCCGCGTCTGCTCGCCTCTTAATATGACATCACTTCTCGGGGCACATTATATCCTTCCCGATGGTGGAAAGGCAGAGAAGCGCGATGCTGTATTCGTATTCCATGCATACTATGAGGAGATATTCGATGAAGCACTCAAGCTCCTTGACGGTGTCGGTCAGGCGGCTGATATCATAATAACCACTACTTCCGAGGACAGGGTGGAGACCCTCACAGAGAAGTGCAGCCACTATGAGGGGCTCAAAGACGCAAAGGTGCTTCTTTCTGTAGGAAACGGACGTGATATCGCCGGACTTCTGTGTGAGGCAAGACCGCATCTTGCCGGATACAAATATGTGGGATTTGCACATGACAAGCTGACTGTTCATTATCTCAAATATACCGGTGAGAGCTTCAGGCATATCATGTATGACAACATGATGTCCTCCGCAGGCTATGTTGCACATGTGATAGATCTGTTTGAAACACATGACAGACTTGGCGTGCTTGTACCTCCTACACCGCATCATGCCACATATTATGCTTCTATCGGAAGAAAGTGGATGGATAATTTCGACTCCTATACCGTACTGTGCGATAAGATAGGCATAGATCCCGCAAAGGATTACAGATACAGCTGCTTGGCGCTCGGCTCTTGCTTCTGGGCAAAATATGATGCATTAAGACAGCTGTTTGAGTATGAATGGGATCATTATGACTTCCCCGGCGAACCGCTCCCGCTCAACGGTTCTATAAGCCATGCGATAGAAAGATCGTATCCGTTTATTGCGAGGATCAACGGTTACTATAGCGGATATATCTATAATACCGAATATGCGCAGCAGTATCTCACGGATTATAAGTATATGATAGTCGATCAGATGGAACTGTTTGAAAGGGTAGTGCGTCAGGAGGCAACTACCTATGCATCATATAAAGCAAAGCTTACACAGAGACTTTGTCCTAAATCCGAGAATGTAAAGGTCAGTGCAAAGAAGCAGAAAGAAAAGATCAATGAGAGAAAATATCTTATTAATATTATCAAGCATTCCTCATTTTTCAACAAGAAATATTATCTGGAAACTTATCCGGATGTAAAGAATAGTGATCTGACACCCGAGGAGCATTATCTGCTTGAAGGCTGGAAGTTGGGTTATGATCCCAGTAACAAGTTTTCGACCAAGGAGTATCTGCAGCTCAATCCGGGCGTAGCCAGAGCCCGCATGTGTCCTCTTATTCACTATGAACGCTACGGCAAGAATGAAGGCCGCAGACTTCATTTTGATGAAGGTGATTACCGTCCTATGACGGAGAAGCGCGATGCTCTGCGTGCTGCGGGGATAAAGGC
>JAFPPJ010000124.1 GCA_017410745.1 Oscillospiraceae bacterium | reverse complement strand
TTGATGTATGGACGCCCATGACCTATGTAAGATACTGCAACGCATATCACGGTGCATACATGAGCTTTGTCACCACAGTCGGTACTAAGCAGCTCAGAGAAAAGGGAACGTTCAAGAACGTCAGCAACTTCTATATGGCAGGACAGTGGATAATGAGCCCCGGCGGTCTGCCCATTGCGGTGATATCCGGCAAGTTCGCGATACAGCGCATCCTCAAGAAGGAAAAGAGATCAATAGACATCTGATCATGATCCCCTCATCCCACGCGGATGAGGGGATTTTACAAAATTGTATTATCTGCACAAAAAATATTAAACACCTATTGAATTTTACTATAATATGTGATATAATGTATGTAGTCGTATACTGGTTTCCTACAGGGATGCAGATAACGTCCGTCTGAGTAAATGAAGCATGGTATTGTGACGGAGGAAATGATATGAACATAGAGAACCTGAAAGTATTTGCGGATAATTTCGATGCGATGACATGTGTTATCTCCGTTGAGAAAAAGGGTGACAGCTATGGTGAGATACGTATCGTTACCGGCAACAGATCATATATGGATTCGATCGAGAAGCCTGCTCCGGGTGCTGAGATGCTCACTAAGGAATTTATCCCCAATTCATTGTATACTCGCTATTTTACTACAGATCTGAACTTTGAGGATTACTGCTATCGTGCGGCAGTCCATAAGAAATGTCTGCACTGCTATGTTCATCCCGACAGGCTCGATGTATGGTTCCATCTTATTTTCCTCCCGCTGTGCTCGGATGATGACCTTTATTACTGCACATACACTATGGAGATGAGCTTTGAGCCCGATTCCTCCATAATGTCCAATGTGTCCGGGGATGTTGCCGCACGCGTGCTTGAGACATCTATCAAGATCAGAGGCAACAAGGATTTCCGCAAGGCTATGGATGAGGTCATAACAGATATAGGAGAGATGCTCGGCTCTGAACATACCTGTATACTTTTGTTGGATGAGGAACAGAGAAAATGCTCTGTACTGTGTGAGAACATAAAGGAAGGCTCGGAACTCCTCCCTATGGAGACATATCTCGATGAAGGCTTCTATGATATAGCAGAATCCTGGGAGAGCACTATCGCAGGCAGCAACTGTATCGTTATCAAGAATGAGCATGATATGCTCGTACTCAAAGAGCGCAATCCCGTATGGTATGAATCGCTCACTGCTGCGAGCGCCAGGACCATCATAATGTTCCCGCTGAAATTCAACAATACCCTATTGGGATATATGTGGGCGATAAACTTCACCCAGGAGAATGCGGGCAAGATCAAGGAGGTACTTGAACTCACCACATTCATACTCAGCTCGGAGATAAGCAATTATATGCTTATGGACAGGCTGCGCATCATGGGCTCCACCGATATGCTCACCGGAGTCATGAACCGCAATGAGATGAACTTCATGGTGGACAGGATGAGCTCAGGCGGTTTTGGAAAGGGCTCTGCGGGCGTACTGTTCGTAGACCTCAACGGTCTCAAGGTGGTAAACGACAATGAAGGCCACAATGCCGGCGACAAGCTGCTCAAGGATACAGCCGAAGCGCTTCTTGAAGTATTCCCGCAGAGGAATATATTCAGGGCGGGCGGCGACGAATTCTGCATCATACTGCAGGATGTGAAGGAGCAGGAGGTAGACCGCAAGGCGGCTGCCATAAAGGAAGCGATAGGCAGACGCGGCAATATCAACATCGCTATGGGATGCTGCGTGGTCGGGGATAAATGCGATATCCGCCGAGCCCTCCATGAAGCAGACGAGAAGATGTATGAGGACAAGAAGGAATTCTACCGCCGCAATCCGGACTTAGGACACAGGCACAACTGACAGCATGACTGTAAAAAGCCCCAAAGCACGATAAAGCTTTGGGGCATTTATTATGGCGTCATGTCTATTGATCCGAGCATATATTCCGTGTAGCTCCGGGCGAGTGCAGGATCATAATGCATATCCGCGCTTTCGGTGTATTCGAGGAGCGCCGCTCGTATCAGCGGTGCATACCGTTCGGGTATATTGTCGAGCGCCCATTCACCGCCCTCTTTCTTGGACAGGATGAGCTTTTCCCTGCGGTATGCCAGCACCCGTGCAAGGTTTAGGGTGTAGTACATGGTGCTGCCTTCTATATCATCCGCTGCATCGGCGATGTCATAAAGCAGGGAATCCATATACGCCTCATCGGGCACTTCACCGAATACCTCATTTATGGGAAGACCGTACAGGCATATTCCTCGACTGCGCAGTATCGTGAAATGCGCCGCAAGATCCTTGTCGGTGCCGTTCATCTTGCTGATGTAATCGTCGGGGGCATCTTTGTACCACTGCGTGTGCATCCGAGAATAGTGAAGCTCGAACGGGGTAGGGTATACGAACGGGTCGCAGTATTTCCTCTGCACCACGCTGAGCTCTGTGCCCTTTGCCGGAATGTCCCTGTCGGCGGCGATCACCATATCCATGAATCTGCGTTTCATATCATCGTCCGGCTTTGTCTCGGTCACGATGAGCAGGTCTATATCGCTCTTATCGGGATTATAGCAGCCCATAGCCGCAGACCCGTGGAGATATATCCCTGTCAGAACATCACCGAGAATCTCTGCCGAATTAGCCGTGAATGTCTTGATATGGTCCATTATATCTCCTTTCATGAAGCGCATATTTTGAAGATAAGATCGGGTATGACTTCGCTCCGTGTGTGGTTGTATCTCATGGCAAGTTCATCACTTCTTCCAAGCAGCGGCACGCCTGTGGCAGAATTGTCAGATACCGCAAGAAGTGCGACGGCAGGGCGGCCGATAAGCTCTGCCACGGAATAGAACGTGCTTGTCTCCATTTCTATCAGAGACGCACCTGTGGCGCGTATCTCATCAAGATGTGAGTATTCAAGTGCTATGGAGTCGGTGCAGAAGACAGGTGCAGGTCTCATGGTATAGCCGCATCTGTCCGCAAGTGCAATGACGCTGTGCATATGAGCGATGTCGGGGTATACCCGTTCAAACGGCTTGAATTCCGTCAGCATATGATTCAGGTAATGATTTGCATATACTCCGGATATGCATACATCCGGCGTGCACAGGTCACCTATCTCATGATCGGGCGTAAGTCCGCCGACAGCTCCCGCAAAGATGAGATGTCTGAAATTCACATCGGCACATATCACCATATTGTCGAGCGTATTGCACGCTCCGGAGGATATCTGCGCCCATGCTGCCTTATAGCCGTCCTTTTCCACAAGATATCCCGACACATAGGAGTGTACCGCAAGTTCGGTCACCTTGTATGACGGGTCATGTATGATCTTTACAGGCTTCCATCCCGGCGCGATCACAAGTGCATCATACTCCGTGTCCGGGTCAAAGCCGAAGACCTCGTTATACATCACACCGGCGTTATAGCGCTTCATATTGTCGATCATGCGTATTAGTTCCTGTTTCATTCCTGCTCCTTTATGTCAGTGTGTCATGAGCCACGAGGAAAGTATGCTTTCAAAAGCCTCGGGCTGTTCTATCTGCAGATTATGTCCCGCATCCTCTATGGCGGCATAGGTGGAATTTGTGTATTTGCCCATCAGGTCGAACTGGTCTTTGTATCCCACCACACTGTCGCCCTTTGCGGCGATGATAAGACATGGGACGGTGCATTCGTCTATGTCGTCCGGGTCATAGGAAAAGCTGCCTTCAAGCACATTGTTAAGGAAATCCCAGTCGGCACGGGAGAGCGCAGGCATCAGTATATCCCTGTATCTGATCCATACATCCTCTGTGAGCATGACATTCATCTGTGTGAAGCTGTCATATTCTTCCCTTGACAGGGAAGAGAGCAGCTTGTCATCCCTCACCCGTACCCTCAGAGGCTCTGTCCGCCCCTGCTGTACACCGGGTATGATGCACGGGCAAAGCAGTATCAGCTTATTAATATATTCGGGATAATTCCGTATGAAGCCCCTTGCAAGCAGTCCGCCGTAGGACTGTCCCACAAGCATGAACGGCTCCTTTATCACATCCGCTGCAAAGCTGTGCAGCAGAGCAAGTATATCATCGGAATTGCTTATATCGCCGTGTTCCGACCGTCCCATGCCGGGCAGATCAACATAATAGCGCTTGTATCCGCCTGTCTTGGAAAAGACAGGTTCAAATGCAGCCTGCATGACCGTATGGTCGATGCCCCATCCGTGTATGATAAGCACGGGAACGCCGCTGCCGGATGTTTCATAGTTGAGTATTCCGTATCTCATGTTGTTACCTCAAAACAGACAGTCCCGCAATTTTATCGCAAGACTGTCTGTGTTTTTATGATTTGCGCTTTTTATGGCGTATGCCTATCACTATATGATGATCGTCCTGGTTCCTTGTGCGTATCGTTTCAAGAGTACACAGAGTGCCGTTCTGAGCTCGCTTGAAATGCGTGGAAAGCGGCTTGTCTGCACTGATCCACTCGGTAAGCTCGCCCTTGCTCAGCAGCTTGCCTATCCTTTCGCGATCCTCAGCTACCACAATGTTCAGAACTACCTCGTCAAGATCTGCAAAGAAATCCTTGCCGCCCGTCGTTATGCGGAACTCGCCCTTGCTGCCGGAATAGAACTGCATATAGTGATCGGTATTGATATCAATGTAGAATATGCGTTCGTATTCACCGGTGAGCGCCTTGGAGATGCTGACATAGTTTCTCTTGTTGTCGGGGATGATATGGGTCTTGGTCTTGTCTTCCTTGATGAAGTGGTCAAACTCTTCCTTGGGGACGGGCTTGGAGAAATAGAAGCCCTGTACAAGATCGCATCCGAGCGCCTTGAGCAGCAGATACTGCTCCTCTGTCTCAACGCCCTCTGCCACTACCGGTACATGCAGATAATCAGCGATATCTATGATAAGCTCTATCATGCGCATATCCTTGTTGTCGCCGAGGGAATTGTGTACGAAGTTCATATCTATCTTGAGTGCGTCGATAGGCATATTTGAAAGCATGCCGATAGAAGAGTATCCTGCTCCGAAGTTGCCCATCTCTATGCGCAGACCCATGCCCATGCCGCGCAGTTCCTTGGCAGCCGAGAGTATCTGGTCATTCGAGCTGTTGTCGGCAGATTCCGTTATCTCAAGTATGATATCATCATCGTTGAGGGAGTATTCCTTGATTATATCCTTGAATATATCCTTGAGCAGGGGAAGGAGCATATCTATGCGGGAAATATTGACGGATACAGGCACCGAATAGCCGTACTCATCCTTCCAGCGGCGTATCTGTGCAGCAGCCTCGCCCCATACATAGCGGTCGAGACGTGTGATAAGTCCGTTCTCTTCAAACAGGCTGATGAAAGCACCGGGGCTGAGCATGCCAAGCTGCGGATGATCCCAGCGGACAAGCGCCTCTGCACTGTACAGTACAGGCTCATCGCCTCTTATATCGAATTTAGGCTGGAAATAGATCTTGAAGCGCTTCTCTTCGAGAGAGGGGATAAACTCGCTGAGTATCTGCTCCCTGAACTGAGCCGCCTTCTTCAGATCTGCGTCGTATATACCGATGGTGTCGGTATAGCTGTTTATCACGGACTGAGCAGCTATCGACGCAAATTCAAAGCGCTGCTCTATGGGTACGTCCTTGCTGACATCAGAGTATACGCCCAGGCACATACGCGCCTTGCCTGCTGTGGACTGATCGCTTTCAAGCCCTGCGGATATATCCGTAAGGAGCTTATTGTAGTTATCGGTATGCGGGCAGTACAGCAGGAATGAATCCTCATCCCTGCGGCATCCGTAACCGCCGAACTTGTCCTGCACATCCTTTACGGAGCTGCCTATCTTCTGCAGTATGTCATCGGCATATCTCTTGCCGTAATGCTCCCTGAGCATATGGAAGTTGCTTATCACGGCAACGGCAGCATCCATGTCAGCATCGGGGTACAGCTTGTCGTAAAGTCTGACATAATGCTTGAAGTACGCTATATTGTATAGGTCTGTGCTGCTGTCACGCTCCGTGATGCGTATAAGCTCTTTGCTGTCGGAGAGCTCGATACATCTCTGCGTCCTCGCATATACCACCGATGCATCGGGGAAGGGCTTGGGTATGATATCTGCCGCTCCGAGCTCAAGGCTCTTCTTCTGTATGTCAGGCTCGGAAGCAAGTGCTATCACGGATATATCCGAAAGCTTTTTCTGTTCCTTCATCAGGCGCAGTATATCGAGACCTTCATTGCCGTTCATCATAACATCGAGCAGTATGAGTGAGGGGACAAGACCCTCCTCTTTGAGAAGATGCACAGCCTCTACGCCGTTCCTTGCAAATACAAGCTCATAGCTGCTGAGTGCTTTTCTGAGGAAACTGCAGCTCTGTTCATCACCGTCCACTATAAGCAGTGTTTTCTTCAGACCTGCCCCGGGAGCGGAGTCGGTCTTTTCCGCAGCGTCATTTTCTGCCGTATCGTCCTCATGAGCAGCTTCTTCAACGACCTCGGCTGCTTCGGCTATTTCTTCCGTACTGCTGTCTTCAGTATCGGTTATTTCTGCGGCTGCCTCTGCAGCCTCGGATACAGTTTCCTCCGCGGTTTCGTCGGAAGGCTTTTTCGTCAGCTTGGTAACGAGTTTATCAAGCAGACCCATAATATCACTCCTTATAAGTAAACTGTTATACAGGGGTATGAATGGACAACTCCATAGTTATAATTGTATCAGATTTTGTGCGATTTGTCAATATACGTATGAATAGAATATTACAGCAGATAAATGTACAAGTTGATATCCTCGGAAGTAAAATATGACTTTAGTCATATGCAGAAAGTTGCTTTTTTCACTACCGCACGGGGCTATTGCGGTGTATAATAAGTACAATGAAACAAACAGGAGGAAATGATATGAACAGAATGGTATCAAAGGCAGGTGCGGCGACCGTAACGATAACAGTATTTCTGTTTGCGGTGTTCATACTCGCAGATATTTCATTCGCAATGTATCTCGTATGTATGTTCCTGCCGATAGGCTTTATTATGATGACGGCAGGATTTCGGCATGAGGCGGCCGATGACAGAAAAGTGCCCGCTGATACAGGCATGATACTGTCTGCGGTATACGCAACACTGATACTCATAGTATACTTTGCACAGGACACCACAGTCCGCCTTGAATCTCTGAACGAACAGGCGGTGCAGCTGCTTGACTACAAAAGAGGAGGACTGCTTTTCAACTACGACCTTCTCGGATACGGGCTGATGGCGCTGTCAACGTTCTTTACGGGTCTTGCGCTAAAGCCTGTGACGAAGGCTGACAAATGGCTCAGAGCACTTCTGATGATACACGGCATATTCTTCATATCCTGCTTTTTCATGCCTATGACGGGAATGTTCACTAATATGTCGGCTGAGACAGGAAATGGCGGAGCGATCGCTCTTCTGATCTGGTGCATATACTTTTTGCCTATAGGCATACTTTCATACAGACATTTTTCGGTAAAGGAGAAAACAAAATGAATGATACTGTACTCAAGGTAAATGAACTTACAAAGAAATACGGCAGCAAGACCGTAGTAGATGATCTTTCACTCGAGATAAAACGCGGGGAGATATTCGGACTTTTAGGCCCCAACGGTGCGGGAAAAAGCACTACGATGAATATGATATGCTCGCTCATACAGCCCACCGCAGGAAGCGTGGAGCTTTTCGGAAAGGATGCCGCCGCTAACAGGAAGGAAGTCACAAAGAAGATAGGATATATCCCTCAGGATCTGGCTATACACGGCAATCTCAAGGCATGGGAGAACGCAGAGCTGTTCATATCGCTCTACGGCATAAAGGGTGCCGAGCTGAAAAAGCGCATTGACAGCTCCCTTGAATATGTAGGCCTTCTTGACAGACGGCAGGAATATGCCAAGAACTTCTCGGGCGGCATGAAGAGAAGACTGAATATCGCCTGTGCCATAGGCCATGACCCGGAACTGCTGATATTCGACGAGCCCACTGTAGGTATTGACCCGCAGTCGAGAAACTTCATACTTGAAAAGATAAAGGAGTCCAACGAAAAGGGAGCCACCGTTATCTACACCAGTCACTACATGGAAGAGATAGAGGCCATCTGCACAAGGATCGCCATAATGGACAACGGCAAGATAATCGCCATAGGCACGAGCGAGGAGCTCAAAAAGCTCGTGAGCCATGACCGCGATGACATATCCCTTGAAGAGGTGTTCCTTACTCTCACAGGCAAGACGCTCCGCGATATTACCGAATAGGGGTGATATGATGATAGCATATCTTATCAAAAACAATCTCAAGCTGATGTTCCGCAACAAGTGGACATTTCTGGTGCTGCTCGTTGCACCTTTCCTGACGATAGCGCTGCTGACGAGCGCATTCAGATCGCTGATGAGCGTGTATGAAGCGCCCGACGAATTCAGCGTAGGCTACAGAGAGGACGGCAGCTTCCTTTCCGACAGCATGGATACGGTGAAGGATGCTGGCAGGGATGCCGGCATACTGCTCAGGGAGTACCCCGACGGCGACCCCTCAGAGCTGATGGAAAAGAACGAACTGTCCGCATTCATTGAGATTGAGGACGGCAAATACACCCTCTACAAGAGCGATGATCACAAGACAGAGGGCGAGATCACCG
>JAFPPJ010000123.1 GCA_017410745.1 Oscillospiraceae bacterium | reverse complement strand
GATATCATCACAGGCACGAAGGACAGGAGCGCTCTGCCCGGACTTGTGCGCAGATTTCTGCAGGAACGCTCCCCTGCCCTGTATATACCTTCATACAAGGCGGGCGATGCATTCGAAGACATATCCGCCCAGACGATACACGGGCACACCCGCGCCTTTATCAAGATACAGGACGGCTGCACGATGAACTGCACCTACTGCATCATCCCCCGCGCAAGGGGATATATGCGTTCAAAGCCACTGGATGAGATACGCAGACAGGCAGCGTCCTTTGCCGCAAACGGCTATCGTGAGATCATACTCATAGGCATTAATCTTATGTTCTACGGCAAAAAGGAAGGCATAGACCTTGCCGATGCGGTGGAGGCCTGCTGTACAGACGGCATAGAACGCATACGTCTCGGCTCGATCGAGCCCGAGATGCTTGATAGAAATACCCTTATCCGCATGAAAAACACCGGACGTTTCTGTCCGTCCTTCCACCTTTCCCTGCAGAGCGGATGTGACCGGATACTGCATGAGATGGGACGGTCGTATGATACTGCTGCCTTTGAGCGGACGGTGGATATGTGCCGTGAGATATTCCCCGACTGCGGCATCACTGCCGACATCATGACAGGCTTTCCCAGCGAGACGGAAGAGGATCATGCTGCATCTCTTGCCTTCGTGAAAAAGATCGGCTTCTCAGATCTGCAGGTATTTGCCTATTCACCGAGGGAGGGCACTCCCGCAGCAGCACGGACGGATCAGGTGCCCGGCAGCATAAAGAAGCGCAGGGCTGCAGAGATATCAGCAGCAGGCATGGCTTGCAGACACGATTTCTACGAAAAGATGCTCGGCAGCACCGTACCCGTACTTACAGAACGTCCTGCCGCAGACGGTATTCCGCATGGCCATGCGCCAAACGGGGCGCATGTAAAAATATTTACAGAAAATTCAGAAAAATGTTTGCCCAATTCGATTTTTTATGTTACAATAGATAGTGTGGGGGAATGTTTCTGCTCAGGCAGGATATGATAATATCCCTAAAAAGGAGAAGGTTTATGTCAGTATATCGTGTATACGTGGAGAAGAGACGTGAGTATGCTTCTTCCGCAGACAATCTCACAGAGGACGTAAAGACAGCGCTCAGGCTCGATGCCCTGCGCTCTATCCGCGTACTTAACAGGTACGATGCAGAGAATATCTCTCCGGAAAGCTTTGAATATGCAATAGACAACGTATTTTCAGAGCCTGCGGTGGACATCGTGCATAAGACCCTGCCGGAACTCGCCCCCGACGAACACATCTTTGCGGTGGAATATCTGCCCGGTCAGTTCGATCAGCGTGCAGATTCATGTGAACAGTGCATACAGATCCTCACTCAGGAGGAGCGCTGCACAGTCAAGAATGCAAGAGTATACATCGTAAAGGGCAACATCACCAGCCTCGATGTTGATAAGATCAAACATTACATAATCAACCCCGTGGAGAGCCGTGAGGCATCCCTCGATGAATATGATACCCTCAGACAGAACTATGCCATCCCTACCGAGGTAGCCACCCTTACCGGCTTTATCTCGCTGACCGATGCAGGGCTCAAGGAATTTGTCAGCAAATACGGCCTTGCTATGGATGAGGATGACCTCAGGTTCTGCCGCGATTATTTCAGGAACGAAGAAAAGCGCGATCCCACTATAACCGAGATCCGCATGATAGATACCTACTGGTCTGACCACTGCCGCCATACCACATTCCTTACCGAGATCGACGATGTAAATATCGACGCAGATTTCATCAGGGACACCTATGACGACTATATCAGCGTAAGGCATGAGCTTGGCAGGGACAGCAAACCTGTGACCCTCATGGATCTTGCCACCATCGCTGCAAGAAAGCTCAAGGCTGACGGCAAGCTGCCCGACCTTGACGAATCCGAGGAGATCAATGCCTGCTCTGTACGCATCAAGGTAGATGTTGACGGCAAGGATGAAGACTGGCTCCTCATGTTCAAGAACGAGACTCACAATCATCCCACCGAGATCGAGCCCTTCGGCGGCGCTGCTACATGTCTCGGCGGTGCAATACGCGATCCCCTTTCGGGCAGATCCTATGTATATCAGGCTATGCGTGTAACAGGCGCATCCAATCCTCTCGTACCCGTAGAGGACACCGTTCACGGCAAGCTCCCGCAGAGAAAGATCACCGTAGGCGCTGCCAACGGATATTCTTCATACGGCAACCAGATAGGTCTTGCCACCGGTCATGTATCCGAGGTATATCATCCCGGCTATGTGGCTAAGCGCATGGAGATAGGCGCTGTTATCGGTGCTGCTCCCATAGAGAACGTTATACGCGAGACTCCCGAGCCCGGCGATGTTGTTATACTCCTGGGCGGCAGAACAGGAAGAGACGGCTGCGGCGGTGCTACAGGCTCTTCCAAGTCCCACACCGAAAGCTCTCTTGAGTCCTGCGGTGCAGAGGTACAGAAGGGTAATCCTCCCGAGGAAAGAAAGCTCCAGCGTCTGTTCAGAGATCCTGCCGTTACACGCATGATCAAGCGCTGCAACGACTTTGGCGCAGGCGGTGTATCCGTTGCCGTGGGCGAGCTCACAGACGGCCTTATGATAGACCTTTCCGCTGTACCGAAGAAGTATGACGGCCTTGACGGCACAGAGCTTGCTATATCCGAGTCTCAGGAAAGAATGGCTGTGGTTGTCCGCCGCACCGATATGAAGAAGTTCATACAGGCTGCAGAGAAGGAGAACCTTGAAGCTACAAAGGTAGCCGATGTAGTTGCAGAGCGCAGACTTAAGATGAAGTGGAACGGCAAGATCATCGTTGACCTTTCCAGAGACTTCCTCAACTCCAACGGCGCATCAAAGCACACCACCGTTAATATAAACACACCCATCACACTTCGTCAGTCCACATATTCCTGCAATTCCGACAGCTGGGTATCTCTCATGGCAAACCTCAACATCTGCTCTCAGAAGGGTCTTGTTGAGAGATTTGACTCCACCATCGGCGCAGGTACTATACTCATGCCCTTCGGCGGCAAGTATCAGATGACGCCTAATCAGGCCATGGCTGCAAAGATACCCGTTCTCAACGGACAGACATCCACCGCATCCATCATGGGCTGGGGCTTTGACCCGTATCTTACCGACAAGAGCCCTTATCACGGCGCAATGGAAGCTGTCATCCACAGTATCGCAAAGGTCATCGCAGCAGGCGGCGACTGGCACAAGACATGGCTCACATTCCAGGAATACTTTGCACGCACCAATGACGATCCCACACGCTGGGGCAGGCCCTTTGCAGCTCTGCTCGGCGCATACAAGGCTCAGCTTGAGCTTTCCTGCGGCTCTATAGGCGGCAAGGATTCCATGTCGGGCACATTCGAGAATATAGACGTTCCCAACACACTTGTTTCCTTTGCGGTATCCACTGCAAAGAGCGGCGATGTATTATCCCCCGAATTCAAGGCTGCAGGCAACAAGGTGATATACATAGAGCCCGAGCACGATGAGAACGATCTCCCCAAGTGGGACAGCGTAAGAAACGTATTTGACAGGGTACAGAAGCTCATCAGCGAAAAGGCAGCTGTATCTGTATGGGCAGCAGGCTTTGGCGGCGTAGCAGAAGCAGTTGCTAAGATGTCTATGGGCAACCGCATCGGTATGCGTTTCGAGAAGGATCTCTCCGAGAGGACGCTCTTCTATCCGAGATACGGCTCCTTCGTTATCGAGCTTGACGGCGATCCCTTCACCACCGAGACTGTCATAGGCACGACCATCCCCGAATATGAGATAGACTGCCGCAGCTACAAGGTAAATATGACCGAGGTGCAGTCTGCATGGGAGAAGAAGCTCGAGCCCGTATTCCCCGTAAACGCAAGGGCAGAAGAAAAGACTGCCAAGACATATACACAGCCTCCCGCAAGCATGACACAGCATGCATCTCACTTTGCACAGCCCAAGGTACTCATACCCGTAGTCCCCGGCACCAACTGCGAATACGATACAGCCCGTGCATTTGAGCGTGCAGGCGCACAGACCGAGGTCGTTGTAATAAAGAATCTCACAGGTGCAGCACTTGAGGACAGCGTAAGATACTTTGAGAAGGCTGTAAAGAAGTCTCAGATAGTTATGATACCCGGCGGTTTCTCCGGCGGTGACGAGCCCGACGGTTCCGGCAAGTTCATCACGGCATTCTTCCGCAATCCCCGTATCAAGGATGCTGTCACCGATCTGCTCGACAACAGAGACGGTCTGATGCTCGGCATATGCAACGGCTTCCAGGCTCTCATCAAACTCGGTCTCGTTCCCTTCGGACGCATCACCGAAATGAAGGAAGACTCACCTACCCTTACATTCAACACCATCGCACGTCATCAGTCCATGATGGTCACCACAAGGATATCCTCCAACAAGTCTCCCTGGCTCGCAGGATGCAGCACGGGCGATCTTCACAGCATAGCGATATCCCACGGCGAGGGCAGATTCGTAGCATCCGAGGAGCTTATAGCAAAGCTTGCAGCAAACGGCCAGATAGCTACACAGTATGTTGACCTTGAGGGCAATGCCACTATGGATATACGCTTCAATCCCAATGGCTCCTTCGATGCTATCGAGGGCATCACATCCCCCGACGGCAGAGTGCTCGGCAAGATGGGACACAGCGAGAGACTCGGCTTCGATGTATGCAAGAATGTACCCGGCTGCAAGGATCAGAAGATCTTTGAGAGCGGCGTAGCATACTTCAAGTAATGGGCGGGTGACGACATGATAACATACCGCAAGGCGGCATCATCCGACATTCCCGACATAATAAAGATGAGGATAGGCTATATGCACGAAACTCATCACGAGCTCACGGACGAAGTCTTTGACGAGATAGCGCACCGCTCGGAGGGATACTTCCAGGAGCATCTTAACCGCGACTGCATAGTATACCTTGCCATGGACGGAGAGAAGACTGCGGGATGCATATTCTTCCTGCTGATAAACAAACCGGCTTCTCCCCTGTTCATCACAGGCAAGACAGGTACTCTTATGAATGTATTCACTCTCCCCGAGTACCGCAGGCAGGGCATAGCGAAGCATCTCGTACAGATGGCGATAGAAGACGGCAAGGAATGGGAGCTCTCCTATATAGAGCTGCGTTCCACCAATGACGGATACCCGCTCTACCGCTCCCTCGAATTTGCAGAAGACAAGTCCATATACATGAACATGAAGCTGAAGCTTGTACAGTGACAATAAGGGCAGCAGACACGATAGTCTGCTGCCCTGTTTATGTATAACCGATACGGCTTATTTCAAGGATCTATATCCTCAGACTTTAAAAGGCGGAGCGCCTGCTCAACTGAAATTATCTTCGCATAGCGTGTTCCCCACATAAACTCATTATAATACTTATATGCCGTCTCCTTGTCAAAATACGGATTATCATAGGTAGAGTTCGTATATGACGGGACAAATATATTGAAGCCTTTTTCAAATCCGCTTTTGATCGTTGCATCCATGCAATAGTCTGTAGATACGCCTATCGCTATAATATCCTTTTCACCATTGGATCTCAGATATTCCGTCAATCCCGTCATAGGATGGAATGCGCTGTTCACGTTCTTTTCAAAGCGCCTTTCACCTTCTCTCGGCGCAAACTCCTCGTATATCTCATAGTTGTCCGAAGATCTGTCGAGGTCAGTGCCCGGGCCGTCATCATGCTGTACATATACTACCTCAACATTATTCTCTCTCGCTGTAGCGATAAGCTGTTTTATGTTTTTTCTTACAGTTTCAAAGGAATAAAGTCTTTCGTCAAAACATCCCTTTTGTGTATCTACAACCAATAATATCATTTGTTTCTCCTTCATCTCGTTTTTTGGGAGTACGTATAAACTGCGTATACGATAGAAATGATTATAGCATACAGCAGACGAAATGTCAACAGAATAGCCATAGTACTTCCGACCTCATATCAGAAATACTATGGCTAAAACTCTATGTCAGTATCGAACTTTAAAAGTAAGCGTTTTATGCAAGTTTTTCAAGCGCAGTTCTTAATATATCTGCGGCTTTTTTATATCCGTCCGATATTCTGAGAGCTTCCCTTTTGCTTTCATCGACACT
>JAFPPJ010000122.1 GCA_017410745.1 Oscillospiraceae bacterium | reverse complement strand
GGGGAATGGTGTTTATTACTCATCAGCAAGCCGGAATAAAAGACATTAGCCAGAAATGTTGGGTTTTCCTGATTCTGTCCGGCCTTGCTACTGGCGCCTCATGGCTTTGCTATTACAAGGCCTTGCAGATGGGAGACGCTTCAAAAGTCGTCCCGATTGATAAGTTGTCCGTTGTCATTACGCTGATACTGGCGTTTGTTTTTCTGCATGAAGAATTTACTTTAAAGTCAGTGATAGGGTGTATCCTGATTGGAGCCGGAACATTGCTGATGGTTCTGTGATACAAATTCTGATTTATCTTAGTAACTAAGTACAATGCCCCTGAGCACTTGAAATGCTCAGGGGCTGCTGTACGGGTATCTTTTTAACTGCGGCGGCTTTTAGTCAGGTATCACACATTCCTTGGTGTGGTTGTAGAAGTCCTCAAATGTGCCGTACAGCTTGTTGTCCTTCTCGTATATTGCGATGATCATATCGTCCGACTTGGTGTTGGTATAAATCGCCTTTACCTTGCCGGTCTTAGGGTCATACCTGTATACACTGTGCGCCAGATTGTAGTATACCATCTTCTTCCTGTAAACCAGTGTGCAGAAGCTCTTGTCGTAATACATAGTGCCTTTTTGGGTGTCTATGATCCATCTGTCCTTGGCGGAGAGCAGCTTTGACACCTTGTTCGTCTTGGTGTTGAACGACTTTATCGCACCGTCACTGTAATATATTATCCCGTTGCCGTAGTATGCGAACCGGCTGTAGCTGTCCCAGTCGAGCTTGTCATAAAGTGTGGACTTGGCAATGCCCTTCTCATAGTTTGAATGTCTTGTGAGCGCCTTGTCGCTCTTGAGGAAGTACTCATGCTGCACATAATAGGGATATTTTTTCCCGTCGGTGGTAGTGTCCGCATCGTCGTATGTGCAGTCCACATGATACCAGCTCTTGCCGATCTTCACGAGATTCCATGCGTGGGAATCCGTGCCTCGATTATTTGTGGCATCGCCGACGATGTACCTGTTTTCTATCCCTGCTTCATTCAGGAGCAGCGAGTATGTCCTTGCATAGCCTGCGCACAGCGCCTTTTTCTCCACAAGTGCGGAATATGTCGTGCCGGTATATCTTCCCGAGCCTCTTATCAGATATGTGGTATTCAGTGCCAGCTTGTCATGCAGATATGCCGCCTTCTGCACATCCGTCCACTTCTTGTCCATACCTGCCATCATCTCACCGAGCGCCTTGTCGAATTTCTTTTTATTTGCGCTGTATTGATTTTTCGTGCAGTTGTAATGCATGGTGACATAGACTGTCGCTGTACCGTCATGGTATTTTCCGCTGCAGCTGACATCATCCGTAACATAGAAGAAGCGTTTGTCCACCATCAGACCCTCAAGCACCTCATATACCTCATCATAGAACTTGTCAAAATTCTGCTGAGAATAGGTCTTCATAGGCTTCTTTACTTCTATCTTCCCCTTGAAATCCGTGAGACCGAGTATCAGGTCTTTTTCTATGCCCGATGCCGCCGTTTTGCCGGTGGCCTTTGCGGCATATACATCCGCCGCAAAGGGAACGAGCATCATGAACACCGCTATCAGTAAAGCTGCCGCTCTTTTCATATGTATCCCCTTTCATATACAACAGCACCGCCATATGGCATATGGCGGTGTGTCCTTATGCATTCGCATTTGCTATTTTCTGTGTGAAAATCATCTGAGGCACGGGACGTGAGAAGTAGTACCCCTGCAGATAGTCAACGTTCAGCTTCCTGAGCATCTCCACCTGTGCGGGCGTTTCCACGCCCTCAACGAGTATCTTGCGCTTCATCTGACGTATCATCCTGACATTGTTCTCAAGTATGATATATCCGAGTTCGCTCTCCTCCGCTCCCCAGAGTATGGACTTGTCTATCTTTATCACATCCAGGTCAAGCGCCATGACTGCGGTCATATTCGAGTAGCCCATGCCGTAGTCGTCCATCGAGAACTTGTAGCCCTTGCCCTTGAGCTCCGAGATTATCCTGCCCAGCAGATTGTAGTCGCTTGCCGCCACGGATTCCGTTATCTCGAAGTTTATCATCGCCTTGTCTATGCCGCACTCCTCGACGATTCCGTCGATGTGCTCCACGAAGCCGGGGTCCATGCACTGCACCACGGAAAGGTTCACGTTGATGCATTCGAGCCCCAGACCAAAGGGCTGCGACATACTGATGAAGCGGCATACCGTCCTCAGCACGAAGTCGTCTATCTCTCCGATGATGCCCAGTTCCTCGGATATGGGGATGAACTCATCGGGATATACATCGCCCAGCTCCTCATCATGCATCCTCACCAGAGCCTCCGCCCCGTGCAGCGTGCCGTTTATGTCATAGGTTGGCTGATAGAACACATCGAAGCTGCTCTGTGCAAGACCGTTCATAACTGCCTTTTCCACGGCTCTGCGCCGCAGCAGATAGTCAAGATCCTTGTCACGGTAGAGGAATTTGCCCGTGCCCGGCACAGGGCTGTCAAGCATATACAGCGCATCGTCCGCATTGTTTATCCTGTCGGGATGATCTGCGGCAAGCAGCGCAGCATTGAACTGCATCTTCCTGCTGCCCACCGAGAACGGCACCTCAAAGCGTATCCGCAGATTGCTCAGGGTATCCTCGAATTCCTTTTCATCAGCCTCAGGCATTATCATCGCAAAGGTGTTCGTGTTTATACTGTACACATACTCACCATATCTCAGCGTCTGAAGGAAATGTGCCACAGGCTCGAATACATTGTCCGAGCTTCCCACACCTGCATTGCGGATGATATTGTCCGCATTCGTTATGCGTATGCCAAGCACCGTGAAATTCCTCGATGAGAGCGTCATAGAGGTGAGATCCCTTCGGAATGCCTTGCGGTTGAAGCAGCCCGAGGAGAAATCCATCCATTCGTCCTCATCCTCTATCGCTACCATCATACCCAGCAGACCTATCGTCTCAGCAAGTATCTCCACCTTGACCTGTATGAATACCATCTGCAGTGCGATACCCAGCATAATGACAAGGAAGAAGAATACCAGAGCCGCACGACGCTTGTAGTTGAGCGCTGCCCATGTGCGCAGCAGCACCAGCATAGCCGCGCCGAAATACATAAGTATGCCGACACCCACGATATGAAACAGCCTGCCCCTGCTGTAGGTAAGCGTGCTGTCGTAACAGAATATCCAATGAGTGAATGGATTTGTGAATACCAGCAATTCTAGCATCATGATAAAGGCAATGGTCAGACCATCACTTATGCGATGCTTCTTCGTGTATATGCTGCATACTGTCTCAATATAGTAGAAGAACACCACACCTATCAGGTTATGCACAATGAAATAGATCGTCCGTGAGGCTTCTGCCACCGCAAGAGCGGCGGCATTCACGAACCTGAACGGATCTGCGATCGCCGTTACCACATCAGACAATGCACTTACCATAAGTATGACATTGAGTATGATGAACAGCTTATTGTGCTTTTTCTCCGTCCGGCCCTGTATCAATGTGAATATCAATACAGTGAGCCCCAACGCGAACGAAGATACCTGAAAGGCAAGGTGCATCTGATCAAACTGTACTATGGCCGTATCTCCTGTTTACACGGTCAGATAGAATGCCGTTGTACCGAAGGGATATACCACGGATATCCTGTAGACAGGACCTTCAACGGTGCCGTTCCTGACAGAATCGGGAGGCAGAAGATCCAGCTCCTTCTCCATATCATTGGATATATTCACCGTAAACAGGCCGTTATGCAGATTCATGAATTCTGTATTGGCAGCATCGGTCATAGCATCCGCATCTGTGAGCTGCTCTCCAGCAAAGCGGGAAGCAAATGCGATGTATCCCTGCTCCGACGCATCGAATGCAGTCAGGCAGTCAAATCCGCCGCCACATATCCTCTGCTCTGCGCAGAATGAAACTCTTGCGGAGGGGATCTTTTCGGGTGCCAGCGGTGTGAAGTCATCGCCGATGAATCTTATGAGGTTCTTGAACAGGAGGGTCACATACTCTGTGAGCATCACCGAACGCTCCTCACCCTCAAATGAGTACAGCTTTGCGATAAGCTCGTCCACCTTGCTGCCGGACTTGTCATTGAAGTCAACGTCGCTCAGGGAGTTCTCTGCCTTGTATGCACTGAGCGCATCGGCAAAGGATGTATTGGTCATCGCGCCGCTGTCCACAAGTGCCTGTCCGAGCTGCAGATGTGCTTGGCCCTGCTTTCCGAGCAGCTCATCCACCTGTGCAGCAGAAAGGAAGCCCTTCTCAACGCATATATCGCCGAAGCGCTTGTCTGCGCGCTGCTGCTCTGCGTGAGCCTCATCCACCTGTACAGCGGTCATATATCCCGCATTTATAGCAAGCACGCCCAGCTTGACCCTGGTCTTCTTCTGCGCCTCAAGCGCCTGAGAGAGCTGAGCGGACGATACAAGTCCCTTATTGAGCAGATAATTACCGAAAAGTTGTGTAAACATATCAATACTCCTTCCTGATGATCCTTAACGGCTCAGTTCAGCTTGTCGCCTATCTTCTTCACCAGCATCTCAAGCTGGGGATCGGAGATGGGCTTCTGAAGGAAATCAAGTGCGCCTATGTCGATGGCCTCTTTCAGGTTCTCCTGTGTGCCTACGGAGGAAGCCATCACTACTCTTGCGGAGGGGTCTGTTTCGAGTATTGCCCTGAGAGCCTCTACGCCCGTCATCTTGGGCATTACAACATCCATCAGTACAAGGTCGGGACGCTTTTCCCTGAACATTTCCACGGCCTGCTCGCCGTCTGCAGCCTCAAATACCTCAGCTACGCCGCATTTTTTCAGTACATTTGATATCTTCATCCTGATAAACATGGAATCATCGCAGACAAGTACCTTAAGATTTTCTACTGACATACTTATTTCTCCTTTGGCAAACGTATTGCTGACTATATTATATTATATCCATTTATAAATAGTGTGAACTAATTATGAAATTTAACATTCAGTATAGAAATTCCACGAAATACCATAAAATACAGCCCGCTAATTGTGCACAATAACGATGCATCAGAACAAGCCTGTGATATTGCCCTCGCTGTCGCAGTCTATCTTCTCTGCTGCAGGCACCTTGGGAAGTCCGGGCATTATCATAATATCGCCGGTGTAAGCCACCACGAAGCCCGCACCCGCATTCACGCGCACATCGCGCACGGTTATCTCGAAGTTCCTGGGCAGACCCAGCTTCGCGGGGTCATCGGACAGGCTGTACTGTGTCTTTGCCATGCACACCGGAGTGCCCGCAAAGCCGAGACGCTCTGCCTCTGCTATTGCCTTGTCCGCCTGTGAAGTGAATACCACGCCGTCCGCACGGTATATCTTCTTTGCTATGGCGGTTATCTTTTCCTTTATGGACTGTGACACATCATATGTGAAGGAAAGCTGTGCCTTCTCATTCTCTATGGTGTTCACTACCTTGTTAGCAAGATCCTTGCCGCCTTCTCCGCCCTTGGCAAATACCTCTGTCAGGGATACAGCCACGTTCATATCGTCGCAGACGCGCTCTATCACAGCTATCTCCGCATCCGTATCAGAATCGAAGCGGTTTATTGCAACTACCACCGGCACGCCGAAGCCGCGCATATTCTCAATATGCGTGCGTAGGTTCTCCATGCCCTTTTCAAGTGCGGGGACATTCTCCTCACGAAGTGCGTCCTTAGCCACACCGCCGTTGTATTTGAGCGCCCTTATGGTAGCGACTATAACGGCACAGTCGGGATGTATGCCGCCGAGACGGCACTTTATATCGCAGAACTTCTCTGCGCCGAGGTCTGCGCCGAAGCCTGCCTCGGTAACCACATAGTCGCCCAGCTTGAGTGCCAGCTTGGTGGCTCTGAGCGAATTGCAGCCGTGTGCTATATTTGCGAAGGGGCCGCCGTGCATGAGCACGGGGGTATTCTCGAGCGTCTGCACGAGATTGGGCTTGAGCGCATCACGCAGCAGTGCGGTCATAGCGCCCTGTGCCTTCAGGTCGCGTGCGAATACGGGAGCACCGCTCATATCATATGCAACGAGTATATTCCCGAGCCTTTCCTTCAAGTCAGAAAGGTCGGAGGACAGGCACAGCACTGCCATTATCTCGCTTGCCACCGTGATGCGGAAGTGATCCTCGCGGGGTATGCCGTTCACCTTGCCTCCAAGGCCTATCACGGCATTGCGGAGCGCTCTGTCGTTCATGTCAAGGCATCTGTCTATCATGATGCGGCGCGCATCTATGGAGAGGGCATTGCCCTGCTGCATATGATTGTCGAGCATCGCGCAGAGAAGATTGTTCGCTGCAGTGATGGCGTGCATATCTCCAGTGAAATGGAGATTGATGTCCTCCATGGGGACTACCTGTGAATATCCGCCGCCTGCGGCACCGCCCTTGAGCCCGAATACAGGCCCGAGAGACGGTTCTCTGAGCGTGAGCACGCACTTCTTTCCTATATGTGCCATAGCCTGTGCAAGGCCCACCGATACGGTAGTCTTGCCCTCTCCCGCAGGAGTGGGGTTTATGGCAGTCACGAGTATCAGTTTGCCGTCTGCATTGTTTTTGGTACGCTGTATCAGCTTTTCCGACAGCTTGGCCTTATAGTGCCCGTAGGGCTCGAGCTCGTCCCTGTCTATGCCGAGCATGGCAGCTATGTCGTAAATGGGCTTCATATCTGCGTTGGATGCGATCTGTATATCGCTGAGCATATCATCACCTCATATATGCGGCCGTCCGCACTGTATTTTTCTCCGATAGGGGTAACTCAGTATATGTCCTGCTCCATCATTTCAGCAAATGCAGCCTGTATTCCGGGAAGATCCTCATGTACGGTCATGCCGTACCATTTATCATGGGTAGGCAGCACGCTCACGGTGATCCTGCCTTCCCTGATGAGCTCATCCACCGCCACAGGCACGGGATATTCCGCGGTCTGATAGCTTCCGTCCGCCTGCGCCCTTTCAAGGAAGTGCGCGAACTTCTCCTCAAGAAGTCCCATGGCCGACGGGTCAAAGCCGAACATATTCATGGATACGAGACTGTCACCGTCAAGCGCCTTGCGTCCATCGGGAGTATCTCCCATGATAACGCCGTCCTCATCCGCTATACGGTATGTCTCGCTCACGCCGAGCAGCATATTGTTCTCATCGCTGCGGCATATGCCTCTTGTCACCTTGCCGTAACTGCTTATGGTGTTGCGGAGCTTGAAGCCCGCCATGCACTGCTGCGACGGATCCCTGTCCCCCGAAAGGAACTCGAATATGCTGTTGTATGCGCTTATCCCATAGTAGTCATCTGCATTTATCATGACAAAGGGGTCGTCTATCAGCTCCCTTGCTGCAAGTATCGCCTGAGTCGTGCCCCACGGCTTTGTCCTGCCCTGTGCATCGAAGCCTGCGGGCAGGACGGAGGCATCCTGAAAGCAGTAGTTAGTCTCCATGAATTCGCCTATCCTGCGGTCAGCCATTTCGCGGAACTGCTTCTCGATGTCGCGTCTTATAACGAACACCGCGCGGTCAAAGCCTGCACGGGCAGCGTCAAGACATGAGAACTCCATAAGAGTCTCGCCGTTTTTTCCCACGGTGGAAAGCTGCTTTATGCCTCCGGAAAACCTTGTCCCAAGTCCTGCGGCAAGTATCAGCAAAGTCATAATGATCCCCCTTTACCCCTTATATATCGAATGTTTCAAGCAGCTCAAGGTCTGCGGCAAACTCCGTTTCGGAAGCCAGCTGCCTCTCTGCCTGCCTTTTATACTTGTCAACACCCATCGTCGCCTTGTTCACCGCACACATCGTGCCCGCACCGGCAACGCATCCGCCGGGGCATCCCATGCCCTCGAGAAGATATCCGTCATATTTATGTGCCTTCGCCATCGAAAGCAGCTTGCGGCATTCCGACAGACCCTGTGCAGAAGCCGTCTTTACCTCTCTGTCGGGCGCTATGCGGCGTATCTCATCCGCCACCGCCCGTGCAACTCCTCCGCTGACTGCAAAGCCGCGCCCTGCGCCCGTAGCATTGTCAAGGGGCACTGCCTCGTCATCGGGTATATGGTCAAGATCCACATCCTTTGCTGCAAACATCCCCATCAGCTCCTCGAACGTGAGGACGAAATCCACATAGCTCCTCACGGACTGACGGCTCGCTTCGAGCTTCTTCGCAGAGCACGGCCCGATGAAGGCTATCATGCAGTCGGGATCCTTTTTCTTTTCAAGTCGTGCGGTCAGCACCATAGGTGTGAGCGCCATTGATATATGGTCTGCAAGCTCGGGGAACAGCTTCTTTGCCATCACCGACCATGCAGGGCAGCAGGACGTGCCCATGAAACTGATCTTGTCGGGCACCTCGCTCACGAACATCTTTGCTTCCTCTATGGTACACAGGTCTGCGCCCACAGCCACCTCGGACACACTGTCAAAGCCGAGTCTCCTCATGGCGGGGGTCAGCTTCTCGGGTGTCAGTCTGCCGAACTGTCCGTAGAATGCGGGGGCTACCACTGCCACAACTCTCCTGCCCGTCTTTATGGCGTGTATCAGCTGGAATATCTGACCCTTATCGGCTATCGCGCCGAAGGGGCAGTTCACCAGGCACATGCCGCAGGAGACGCATTTATCGTAGTCTATATCCGCTCTGCCGTGCTCGTCCACGCCTATCGCATCCATACCGCAGGCACGGGCACAGGGACGGTCTACCTTGAGTATCGCGCCGTAGGGGCACACATCCTTGCATCTGCCGCACTTGACACATTTATCCTGATCTATGATGGATCTGCCGTGGCGGATACTTATGGCGCCCTTGGGGCAGACCTCCTTGCAGGGGTTCTCAAAGCAGCCCTGACACACCTCCGTCACATGATAGTGCATGGTGGGGCAGGCATTGCAGGCGAATTTTATTATATTGATGAGCGGCGGATCGTAGTACTTCTCGGCTATGGCGCTCTCGTTCACTCCTCGTGAAACGGGCGCATGCTCGCTCACGTCGCGCAGGGGCAGACCCATTGCGAGCCTGAGCCTCTCCTCGACTATGGCACGCTCAAGGAATATGGACTCCCTGTGTGCTGCCACGTCGCCCGGACATATCTTATAGGGGAGATCCTCCATCCTTGAATAGTCCCCGCCCTCATATGCGAGCCTTGCCACCTCCGTGAACACCTTGCGCCGCATATCGGTCACGGATGAATATATACCTCTCATATTTACCTCATTATAGTATTATATATAATTTTACTCCGCCCGCAGTTTTAAATCAAGTCATTATATGCTGTATTGTATAGCGTATTACACACGCAGCATCATGCGGAATGCATTTTATCACAGCCATTTGTTCATTATGCCGCCATAATATATTATACTCTATTTTTGCGCATCTGTCAACCCTGTCGGCAAAGCCGACGGTTACCCGATACTTATTTGAGAGGAACTATCGCACTATCCTCGGAGCAGCAGGCTGAGCCTGCACCCACTCGCCGGGCAGGCCCGGAGCTGCCCGATGCGTATTTGAGAGGGAGCTGATGTTGTCGTCTCGGAGCATTGGTTTGTGCGGGATGTTCGAACGTCAGCCTGTTGAGAGGACAAATTGATCCGTCAGCATAAACAGCCGCACCATCCTATAATCCGAGGAACCAACTCCGCCCCGCCTAAAACACATATCACGCATCATAGGGCTTTGCCTTAGACGACCGGTCGCCCATTTCACAAAACCGCCACCTTTTTTTTATATGAAATAACAGTTTTTAAGTAAAAGTGAAAAAGCTATTGACTTTTCTGTTTGCCCGTTGTATAATATTACTAAATAGACTATGTGAGCGTCACAGAAAATAAGAATAAAACGTGTATAGCATGAATGTTGTGTTTTCCCAGCACGCTCCTATAAAGAAGGGGTTTTTCAAATGAGCGAGTCAAGGTTTATCAAAACAGTCTCCTTTGGCGGATATGACAAAGCCGACGTCGAGAAGAAGCTTGAAAGTATGTATTCTCAGGTATTCGACCTGAAAAATGAACTCAGAGAGACCAAGCTCCTCATCGAGGAATACCGCAAGGGCACCGCAGAAGAAAAGGCACAGGAAGCAGTGCTGTCGGGCGAGCGCGCTAAGCTCACCTCCGTGCAGGTACAGAAGGAATCCCTTTCCGATAAGCTCAAGATAGCCGATGATGATATCAAGGCCAAGGACAAGGAGATAGAGAAGCTCAAGTCCGAGAACGACGACCTCAAGAAGAAGCTCGAGGATGCCGAGAGCAAGCTGAAGATGCTCGAAGCAGGCGGCGATGCTGCATCCCTGGGTTCCGTATTCATCGAGGCTCAGAAGGCTGCCGATATGGTCAAGGCCGCATCCAAGGCAGATGCCGACAAGATGGAGAGCGATGCCAAGAAGGTAGTACAGAACATGATCGACGATGCCAACAACAAGGCATCCGTAATAGTATATGAGGCAGAGAAGAAGGCAGCCGAGATAGAGGCAGACTCCGCCAACAAGGCAGAGCAGATGAAGGCCGCATCCGGCAATCTCCGTGCCACCGTTCTCAGCGATGTGGAGAACTTCATGGATCAGATATCCAAGATCCGTGCGGTATTCGAAGATTTCGAAGATCTCGGCATCACAAAGGTGCAGGAGTCCGAGAAGCTGCTTGAGAGGGCTAAGAAGAAGCTGACAGACGGCGGTGTTCCCGTATTCACCGACCCGAAGAAGGTAGAGCCCGATCTTCCCGCAAAGCCCGAGCTCAAGCCCGTTGACCACGACATTTCCGGCGCAGGCAAGAAGAACGAAGAGCTTGACAAGCTCATGGCTATGGCTCAGGCTATAGGCAGCGATGACAAGTCCGCAGAGAAGTCGGACAAGAAGGAAGACAAGCCCGAGGAGAAGAAGGAAGAAAAGAAGGACAGCGCAGGCGGCGTAAGCCTTGAAGACCTTATGAAGCAGGCAGCGTCCATTAGCTGACATGAGGCTGTCAGCATTGCAATAACATGACAATTCACGGAGGATCATTATGAGTGAGATAATCATCGTCAAGCCCGAAAAGTGCGTCGGATGCAATGCCTGCATCAGAGCCTGTCCCGTACCCGAGGCTAATATTGCCAAGCAGGTGGCAGAAGGCAAATTCATAACGAGCGTAATGGAAGATAAGTGCATATGCTGCGGCTCATGCGTAAGTGCATGCGCTCACGGCGCAAGAGACTATATAGACGATACGGAAGCCTGCATGAGCCAGGTCGGCAACGAGAAGATGGTGATACTCGCCACACCCTCGATCAAGGCTATACTTCCCAACAAGTGGAAGGGCGTGCTCGACTGGTTCAAAAAGAAGGGCTGCATCATATTCGACGTATCCCTCGGTGCGGATATATGCACATGGGCACATCTGAGAGCTATCGAGGCAAAGCAGGTCGGAAATGTCATTTCCCAGCCCTGTCCCGCTATCGTAAAGTATATCGAGAACTATCAGCCCAAGCTGCTCCAGAACCTCTCACCCATACACAGCCCCATACTCTGCACAGTTACATATATCAAGAAGTATCTGCGCCGCACCAATCCCATAGCTGTCATCTCTCCGTGTATCGCGAAGAAGATGGAGTTCGCGGATACAGGCGTGCAGTTTAACGTCACCATCAAGAAGCTGATGGAATACTTCGAGAAGAACGATATATCCATACCCACCCACGATCCCAACGACTTCTCATACGAATTCGACGATCAGCAGGGTCAGCTCGGCGGTATCTATCCCCGTCCCGGCGGTCTGAGAGATACTCTTCTCGCACACGATCCCGAAATGAACATCGCCACCGCAGAGGGCGTTCACAGTGTATACGCCCAGCTCGATATGTACGCAAAGATGCCCGATACCAAGCATCCCCAGGTATACGACGTGCTTTCCTGCGAATTCGGCTGCAACATGGGCCCCGGTTCAGGCACCAAGCAGAACGTATTTGATGTAATGACCACCATGAAGGGCGTTCTCAATGAAGCAACAGAGCGCAGAAAGGGCGGCGGTCTCTTCAACAGAGGCGAGGACAAGCTGTTCAAGCACTTTGACGATGAGCTCCAGCTTGCGGACTTCATCCGCTCCTACCGTCCCGGCAGACCTACTCCTCCGCCCAACGAGCAGCAGCTCGAGCCCATCTACGAATCTATGGGCAAGCATACCGACGAGGACAAGAAGTACGACTGCCACGCTTGCGGATACAAGTCCTGCCGTGATATGGCGATAGCTATATACAGAGGACTGAACACCCCCAACAACTGCATCGTTCACGCTAAGTCCGTACTTCTGGCAAAGCACAGCGAACTCGCTAACAAGCATGAAAAGCTCGCTGCGATAACAGAGGAATGTCTGCAGCTCTCCGACAAGCTCAAGCACGATATCGGCGAGATAGGCTCCAACATGACATCCATCGGTGAGTCCACCGCTAAGACCCACGAGAGAGCAAATGTCGTGAATGACCTGCTCAAGAACGTCGTAACATTCTGCAACGGCAATCCTACAATGGATGAGAACAGCGTAAAGCAGCTCATCACCATACTTGAGACTACTATCAAGGCATTCGGTGCAGTTGATGAGAATGTCAACGTCACCAATGAGAGCAGCGAATCCATCAAAAAGTCCATCGAAGAGATCACCACTGTTATCGGCAAGCTCAACGACGTACTTCTTGAGAGTGAGAAGCAGGAGCTCCAGTAATACGGATCAACTATAATCACAAGCTTTAAACAACAGCTGAGGGGGCGACCCCTCAGCTTGATTGTGCAATTTTAATATTTCAGCAGATGTATGTTTGTATTTTTTTTACATCTGCAACGCCGATTTTTGCCTAAAAAATTTGTATATAAATATTGCAATTTAGGTTTTTATGTGGTATAATGTATTAAAGTAAACGATTATAAGTCTGTCGTTTGCTTTTACAGTAATGCCCGCATGGGTGTCTCTTACAGATAACAGCCGCAGATCATTCTGCGTAATACCAGATCGGCATACCGGGAGGAAATCATATGGCATATTCGCTCAGTAATATAGACGAGGCTGTAGACGGCAAGTATCTCGTTGTCAAGAACAGAACAGGACAGGCTAAGATCGGCACTATGGTCCATGTTATGAGTGCCAAGCAGTCTTCCGACGGCAGGATCGACATGGGCTACCGCGTTACCGGCACCGGTCAGAACTACACAGCAAGATTTGACAGCATCAAGGATTTCTGCACATGGGCACGCCCCGATTCCTTCATAGCAAGATACTATGAGTGCTTCGACAATTCCGAGATATCCAAGTACATCAAGATCAACAACAGGACTGTTCTCACATTCTGTGTTCCGATAATAGCTATCGCACTCGTTCTCATATGGATCATATTCGGCGCTATCCTCCATGGTAAGGGTGCTGCTATCGTGATTGGCATAATCCTTTCCATCGTAGCGATCGGCTTTGTGTTCTTCCTTTACAAGGAGTCGAAGAACAAGATCAAAATGGATCTATATAAGAAGGTCAGTGCATCGCGATGGGGCGTTACCATCAGATAAGCGTATCGGGTCGGCAGAAGCCGACCCGTTTTGTTTTCTTATGTATCAGCCCTTTATGCGGTGCTTGACAGCGGGCAGTGCCATAGTGAGCACGGTAATGAGTATATCGTCGAGAGGTCCGGGGGCAAAGTCCACCGGGCTTACAATGTAGGCGATAACACCAAGAATGAGGGCGATCTTTCCAAGGTCGGTCTTTTTCATGTGTTTCTCCTTTCTCCGGGCCGGTACGACCGGCAGCGATATCCGGCAGCGATATGGGCCGGTACGACCTGCAGCGATGATACAAGGCGGTCTGTTCCCGCTTTTTTCCTGCAATGTCATAATAGCATAAACACAGCGGATTGTAAATAGCCTGCGCCCATTTCTAATTACATATTTAACTTTCTAAAGTTATTCTAATCTTGGAGGTGCGATATGCCCGAATATGACACTGTGCTCTATGAACGCACTGCCAGAGCGCTCGACGCAAATCAGCTCCGTTACAGCTCCTTCCCCGAGGACGGCAGTTTCAGGATGAATTTCTCGGTAAGATCCTGCCTCAGACAGATCATCATGCTCATGTATGTCCATAAGACATATGTCAGATTCACCGCAAGACCCGTGATCAAGGCGGATATTGCCGATGAAAAGGCATTGCAGGAGATGTCTATGCTGCTCGCAAACGCCAACTTCCTGCTCACTCATACCTCCTTCGGGTTGGATCTGCATGACGGCGAGATCATATGCTCCATGTCCATCAGAGACAATGTGCAGGACATGGCAGAAGCCATATCCTTTTGCATAGATGCCACGATAGATGCATACAGCATGTTCGGCCGAGGCATATTGAACGTCATACTTTCCGGCGCTTCGGGCAAAGAAGAATACCTGAGCTGTGTCGAGAATTATGACGAAGAGATGAGCGCATCAGAAGACGACACAGAGGATACAGACGGATTGGACAGCGGCGCAGATGCGCTTGCCGATACAGCAGAACTTCCCGATTTCGCATCACTGTTCGGAGAAGACGAGTCTGCCGATGACGACGACGATGAGCTTGACGAGGACGATTTCAGGCTCTCGCTCTTTGATGAATGAACCGCTCCAAGGAGGAACAATGTCTAATATCATAGTAAAAAGCAGCAACGGTATCACCGTAGTCCCCATCGAATCACAGCTCCTTACCCAGAGGAAGCTTTTCATAGAGGGTGAGATAACCGATGCATCGGCATGTGACTTCGCAAAGAAGATATCACTGCTGGTATCGGACGACCCGAAAGCACCCATAGATATCGCCATCACATCCGACGGCGGCCTTGTGAGCGCCGGTCTCATGATATACGATATCATCCGCTCCCTCGACCTTGAGGTGTATATGTACTGCAGGGGCATGGCAGCGTCCATGGCGGCGATAATCCTCGCAGGCGGCCAGAAGGGGCGCAGGTTCATACTCCCACATTCCCGCATAATGATACATGAGCCGCTCATATCGGGCGGTGTAGGCGGCTCTGCCACATCAATACAGCGCACCGCCGAATCTATCATGGAGACCCGCCGCATATCGGTGGAGCTGCTCTCGGCCGACACGGGCAAGACCAAGAAAGAGGTCGAGAAGGCCATCTCCTTCGATAACTATATGAACGCCAAGGAAGCCGTTGAATTCGGAATATGCGATACCATCACCGATAAGCTGTGGATAAGCCATAATTAATTAGTAATTTGGAATTAGTAATGAGTATATCGGGATACCCGCGAGAGTTAGTAATCCGCGAGTTTTCGTCTATACCGCCAATACATCAACGAAATCGCAGCCGGTCGTACCTGTACAAATTAAATCTGTCTCTCAAATATAAGTGACCGAGCCGCTGATTATCGGCTATATAACAAACATATCAACGAGTTTGCAGCCGGTCATACCGGTACAAAATCGATCTGTCTCTCAAACAGAAGTTACCGAGCCGCTGATCATCGGCTATATTACAAACATATCAACGAGTTTGCCGCCGGTCATACCGGCAGGAGGTAAGATGAATACGGATAAGATCATCCTCGGAGAAGACTGTGTATACAGCACCGACCCAAAGGAAACAGGTCTCAACAACAATAATATCGTATTCGGGCCTTCCGGATGCGGAAAAACAATGTCCATAGGCGAAGCGCTGATGCTTGAGACATTCAGCAGGAGCCTTGTGGTCACCTGTACAAAAAGGCGCATCGTAGAGAAGTATAAGCCGCTTTTCAAGGAAAGGGGATATGAGGTATACGACCTTAACTTCACGCACCCCGAGAACGGCGATATAGGCTATGATCCGCTGTGCGGCATCAAGAGCTATCAGGACATAACCCACCTTGCGCAGTCGATAGTGGAAGCAGACCCCCGCAAGAAGGACTCCAAGGCCGACCCCTACTGGGATCAGGCAGCCACATCCCTGCTCTCCGCAGAGATAGCCTATGTGCTCATGACGAAGAAGGAGCCCCGCTTCACATCGGTGCTCAATATGCAGATGGGCATGGAGATAAATACGGGCGGTGACGACAAGATCATCAAGACCAACTATGATGACAAGTTCGCCGCCATAGCGAAGAAGGACCCCACCAACTTCGCGGTCACCTGCTGGAACACCTTCAAGCAGCTGCCCATATCCACCGCAAGCTGCGTGTACTCAGCGCTCAATTCCACGCTTGACCGTATATACAGTCCCTCTCTGCGCAAGATGATAGAGATAGAGCGCAAGCTCGAATTTTCGAGCCTTGCCGACCGCAAGGCAGTGCTGTTCATCACCACGAGCCCTGTGAACCCGTCTCTGCATCTGTTCATCAATATGTTCTATGCGCACATGTTCAAGGCGCTGTTTGAATATGCAGAGGAGAAGCCCGACGGCGTCCTTCCCGTGCCGGTGCACGTTATAGCCGATGACTTTGCCACAGGCGGGCGTATACTCAACTTTGCCGAGTATATAAGCATATTCCGCGAAAAGCGCATATCCGTGACATTGCTGCTGCAGTCGGAGTCACAGCTTGAAACGATGTACGGCGCAGGCGACTGCACCACCATCATCAACAACTGCGACACCTATGTGTACATGGGCGGCATGGATCTCAAGACCTGCTCAAATATAAGCCAGCGCATGAATGTGCCCCTTGACGAGATACTGTATATGCCCATCGGAAAGGAGATACTCTTCCGCAGAGGTCAGCGCCCGGTGGTCACCAGCAGATACAATGTCTGCGAGAATGAGACGTACAAGAAGGTCACAGCCAAGTACAACAAGTCCATCCTCAAAAAATAAGACCGATCCGCGAAGCGATACGCTCCGCGGATCTTTTTATATATTCACGCACGAGAAGTAGAAAGCACTGATCTGCTCGGGCGAGTACTCACCGTGCTCCTTCAGCCACCATCTGACCGTCTCGGCAAAGCTGCTGACCGCATGATCAAGGCGGTATTCCCTCGGGATATCCCCGCTCCCGCACAGCTGACGGTCAAATACCTGATAGAGGTATTCCTTGAAATACCGCATGAATATCTCACCGCATTCACCGGAAAATATTCCCTTGATATGCTGCTGCTTCTCACGCAGATGGCAGAGTATGTGGGTGATGTGATCCTGAAAGCTGTCCTTGTCGGAGAAGTCATGAGTCTCCTCGCTCATGATCTCGTCGGAGAATACATGGGAGAATATGTCCGTGCACATCGCCCTGAGAAGCTCATCCTTAGTCTCAAAATGGGCATAGAACGTGC
>JAFPPJ010000121.1 GCA_017410745.1 Oscillospiraceae bacterium | reverse complement strand
TCTATCTTCTTGCCCTTCTCATAGTCATCGAGCAGTTCGTCAACCACCAAGCGTACATTTTCTTCAAGCATACCGTTACCCTCTTTATGTCTTACAGTCTTGTTTGTATATTATAAAATAAATTTTTTATAATCATGTTTTCTGATAGGTTCATTATATATCATGGGATGTGCAAAGTCAATATTCCGCATCATACCGCTTTTTGATAGGGTGTTATAGGATTTTTCTATAACAAGATCGAACCGTTTGTACCGGAGATTTTCAGGTATTTCGATAAATTTCAAAATACCCCTTGACAAACAAAATGAAATATGCTATATTCTATTTAGACGGATATCGAAATACCGTTTGCATATGCTTTATTTAGACGTTCATCGAAATAGTAAAGGAGCATTTATGGACATCACATTTCCTCAGGGCACCATCACAGGCTATCTTATCAGCGGCGTGCTCGCCATCCTCATGACAGTTATATTCATCATCGTGTGGAAGGTAAAGACTAAGGCAAAGATATTCCCTATGGTCATAGGTGCGGTCACATTCGTTCTCTTTGCCGAGATACTCAAGCTCATACCCGTGTATCCGCTTGTTATGGCTGACAATGCCGTATCAAGGGCGATAAACTCCTCACCGGTGCTGTACTATTTTACTGCCGCTCTCCTGGCAGGCATCTTTGAAGAGACAGGACGACTTGTTGCATTCCGCTTCGTTCTGAAAAAATATACCGAGCGCCGCACGGCACTTGACTACGGCGTGGGTCACGGCGGCATCGAAGCACTGATAACCAGCATGACCCCTATCAGCATCGCTTCGATAGGCACAGCTATAAACAGCGGTATGCTCGATCAGATACTTTCTGCATATCCCGAAAACCAGCAGGCAAAGATGATGGAACAGATCACGGAGTTTGCATCTCACAGCTTTGGCACTGCTATGCTGTGGATACCCGAAAGAGCAGCCGCGATCATGATACATCTTGCACTGTCGATAATCGTATTTCGTGCGGTCAGGGACAAAAAGCCCCTGCTCTATTTCATTGCCGTACTGCTGCATTTTGCCGTTGACTTCGGTCTGGTCTTCTCCGCAGAGCATTTTGTCGCCACGGAAATTGCTCTCTTTGCAGCATCGGTGGCCATGCTCATCACAGCCATTCGCTGCGTATACCGCAGGATGCCGGAAGATGCCGAGGTCTTGGCATGAAGGACATATGGAGCGCAATGTCAGACCCGACCCGCCGTGAGATACTCACGCTGCTGCAGAAGCATGATATGACCGCAGGCGAGATAGCCGAGAGATTCGAGCTGTCGAATGCCACGGTATCGCATCATCTGAAGATACTGCGTGAGGCGGGTCTGGTACAGTCGGAAAAGGAAAAGCAGACTATCACATATAGTCTCAATCTCACGGTATTTCAGGATTTTCTCAAAAGCATCGCAGGCTTTTTCAATATGAAAGGGGAAGACAATGAAGACTGATTCATTTCTTAGAAAGGCTGTCGCTTCGATCATTGCACTATGCGTGAATTTTATCGCCGCCATCATATTTATGCAGCATCTGCCCGAACAGATCCCCGTACATTTCAACACGGATCTTGTATGTGACAGAACAGGCTCGCGCAATTCCCTGATCTTTATCTTTGCGATCATGCCTATCGTATTTGGCACGGTGTGCTTTATCGCATCCCGCAATGAGAAGATACGAAAAAATGCCCGACTCTACACAGTATGGATAACTGTATGTACAGTCCTTGACGTGCTCTTCACATGGCTCATCCTGTTTATGGTAGAGAATTCATACAAGACCGGCGTTCTGGATATGTCCGCAATGTGGCTGGTGCCTGCTGTAAGCGGTGCGGCATTTACCGTGATAGGCAACTATCTGCCCACACTCAGGCAGAACAATCTCATAGGCTACCGCATAAGCTGGACTCTCGAGAACGAGCAGTGCTGGAAGCTCACACATCAGTTCGCGGGAAAGACAGCATATATCACGGGCATACTTATGATAATAACCGCCCTCATACTCAAAGCAGCCGAGGTGCCTGGCATCGTCTATTCCACAGTGACTATGGTATTTCTGACCATAATAATTGCCCTGCCTATGGTATATTCATATAAACACAGGAATGACAAATAATAATAGACACCTACACAAAAAAGCCGGCCGGCTCTGCGTCAGTACGCAAAGTCGGTCGGCTTCATTCGTTATAGTGTATTATCAGCCCATGGACTTGAGCTGGTCGTCTACCTCCTGGACGAGCATTACGACTACGTCGTTAATCTCTTCTCTGTTGGTAGCCCAGTCTACGCCGTGCATAGCTGCACGAAGTCCTACTGTGTCGCCGCCGTCTGTGGTGATGGAGGCAACATCGGAGGATACGCCTGTAGCAAGGTCAACTACGGGATATGCCTCAGCAAGCTGATTTATCTCCCTGTTGATAGCTATGAGCTCATCTGTCCACTTGTAGTCTTCCTTGGTCTTCGCATCGCCTATCGCGATCGCATCATCGTTGGTGTTTGCAAATCTTGTGCACTCAGCAAGCAGAGCCACGCCCTCGGGATTTGCTGCGCCCTTGCAGAGCACCCAGCCGTCAAGGGTAGCTGCCTGATAAGGATCGGAGCCGTCGGGAGAGGGAACGGGTGCAAGTCCGAGATTAGCGGGATCAATCTTGGTAGACCATGTAGCGGGATCGGAAAGCACGTTCCATGCGCCTATGATATAGAACAGCTCCTTGCCCTCGCCCATGAACTGAGGCTGCTCAGCCCAGTCAAATACCTCACGGTTTATGACAAGGTTGTTGCTCCAGAGATCGTACATATAGTTCTGTGCCTTCTCAACGGTGGGATCCATGAGATTTACGGTAAGAGTACCGTCCACGGATTCAACGGAGGGCACACCTGCAGAAAGGAATATAGCCTTCTCTGCCCAGTAGCCGTCAAGGCCGTACTGCTCTGCATCCTCGTCTACATAGGATACGAGCATATCCTTGAAGGTATCCCAGTTCCATGTGCCTTCCTTGTACATCTCCCAGGGATCTTCAAAGTTATTTGCTTCTATGGTCTCCTTGTTGTAGATGACCACATTCTCTGCGGATACGGAGTTTACAAATTCATAGTGCTTCCCGTTGAAGTTGTATATCTCCATTGCGCGGGATACGCCCTTCCACAGTTCGGAATCGAGATCGATATAGTCGTCGATGGGCTGGAACATTCCGCTGACTACGCCCTTGGGAAGTGCTGCTGTATCACAGGGGAAGAAGTCGATGCCCTCACCGCCGAGCACATATGTGGACAGGTCGGAGTATCTCGAATCCCATGTGGTGGGATAGTACTGCACTTCACCGCCGTACTTTGTCCTGAACACATTGAGATTGACGCTCTCGGAGCCGCCGTTGGCGGTATTGGGATTGATGTCGTAGTGCGCGAGCCATTTTACGGTCTTGTTTTCAAGTGTCTTATCGGGAAGTACAGCGTCGGCTGCTTCATCAAGCGTCATCTGACTTTCCTCTGCGAGAGTTTCCGTATTCACCTCTACGGTGACTGCGGTAGTGGTGGTGATTGCTTCTGTGGTAGTCTCTGCTTCCTGCACATTACCTGTGCTCTGGCATGATGCCAGACCGCCAGCTACAGCAAGTGCCGAGAGACCTGCGAGTGTTCTCTTCAGCTTCTTCATAATTTTCCTCCAAAGTCACATTACAGCGTTTCTCCGCTGCGTCCGAGTTTCTATAGCTTGATTGTATCATCATTTTGCTCAAATGTCAATAGCAAAATTAATATTAATTTTAATATAATTCTAAATATTAAATTAAGTAAGCAAATACCGTTTTTTACAGGATAAGGATATGATACACAGAACGTGCGGATCACATCTCACAGATGTAACGCTGTCAACAGCAAGACCTGTCTGCACGAGGCAGACAGGTCTGTCATGAAAGCTCCGCTTCTATCAGCGCACAAAGCCTTGCCGCGTCCTTCTCCGTGCGCATCAGCACAAATATGGTATCATCTCCTGCGATAGTGCCTACCACATTTTCAAAGCGCATCGCATCGAACTCTGCACACACCGCATTGGCAGTACCCGCACGGCATCTGAGCACGGCTGTATTCATCGCATGATCTGCGGATATGAGTGATGAGCGTGTCAGCGGAGGCAGCTCGGGTGCCTCTGCGATATAGTAGTACTCGTCCTTCTGTGCTCCTATACGTCTGAGATCCCTCGACAGCGTCGCCTGCGTGGCATCGTAGCCCCTTTCCCTGAGCAGGGCGAGCAGCTCTGCCTGTGTGCCTATCCTGTCTGTGTCGATAAGCTCCTTTATTGCCTTTTGTCTTTCGGAAAGCATATGTTCCTCACTTCAGCGGACTCATCAGTTTGTTGTTCACCGCATTGAAAAATGAATTACCCTCAACATCTATCAGTCTGAGACTGTGCTCCGACCGTCTTATCATCACGATATCGCCCGATGATACCTCACCGCAGTCCATACCGTCTATGGTAAGGACTATCTCCCTGCTGCCCCTTACCGCACAAGCAACGTTCAGGCACTTGTCGGGAGAGAATATTATCGTCCTCGATGACAGCGAATGAGGGCATATCGGCGTCATCTGTATGCATTCTATCTCAGGGGATATTATGGGGCCGCCCGCAGAGAGAGCATAGGCGGTAGAGCCCGTCGGTGTGGAGAAGATTATTCCGTCCGCCCGCAGAGCGGTCACAACCTCATTCTGTGATACTATCTCATAGTCGCACAGTCTCCCCTGTGCGAGCAGCACGATATCATTGAGGGCGGTGAACTTGCTCACCGTGCCGCCCTTGTTGAGCTCACATTCGAGCATCATCCTGTTCTGTGCCACATAGTCGCCGCTCACGAGCCTTGACAGCTTGTACAGGCCATCTGCTTCGATAGATGCCATGAAGCCGAGCCTGCCCGTATTTATGCCGAGCAGCAGCTTGTCATACTTTGCCGCGAATGCCGATGCTTCAAGTATCGTGCCGTCCCCGCCTATGGCAATGATGATATCGCACTCCCTTGTGAGCTTGTCGGGGTCACCGAAGGTGACGTGCGCTCCCTTGGGAAATCTCTTCTGCATATTTGAATAGGAATATACCTCAAAACCGAGGTCGTACAGCATATCGCATACCTTGCGGGTAGTCTCATATGCGTTTGTCTTTGAGAAATTAGGATGTATGACTGTTTTCATCTGTATCCCTCTCCTTGCGGATATACATCAGATATTCGGTATTTCCCTCTGTATTGCCCTTGCCGCCGCCCTTCACAGGGGATACGGCAGTACCGATGACACTAAAGCCGGTCTGCTCCGCAAATGCGCATATCTCTTCAAGCACTCTCCTGCCCACGGATGCATCACGCACTATGCCGTTCTTGCCGAGATTTTCCCTGCCGCATTCAAACTGCGGCTTCACGAGCATAACGGCGGTCTTGCCCGCATCGAGCAGCTGTGCCGCCACAGGCAGGCAGAATCTCAGTGATATGAATGACACATCAGTACCTATCATATCTATCGGGCGGGCAAACATATCTCTCGTAAGGTCGCGCAGATTGGTGCCCTCCATTGAGCACACGCGTTCATCGGACGCAAGAGACGCATCGAGCTGACCGTGACCCACATCCACCGCATACACATATCCCGCGCCGTGC
>JAFPPJ010000120.1 GCA_017410745.1 Oscillospiraceae bacterium | reverse complement strand
GCAGACTTCCTTGATGGTATGCGTGCAGACGAAATCGTCCTCATGGCATTTATTGATGTGATACTCCCCTTCTATGGCTGCAACTACATCGTATAGGGTTATGTCCGACGGAAGTCTCGCAAGCTCATATCCGCCCTGCATACCCTTATAGGAACGCACAAGACCGGATGATACCAGCTTGCGCAGTATCTTCAGCGAGAAGCGCAGCGTCACGCCGGTCTTCTCGGATATGGTCTTGGCATCACGCCTTGTGCCCTCAAGGGCAAGACATCCAATTATCCTTACAGCGTAGTCTGTCTCAAGAGTAATACACATAGTGTCTCACCATCTATCAGAAATCTTTGAGTCTTTTGCTTCTTCCGGGATTTTTCAGCTTCCTTATCGCCTTTGCCTCTATCTGGCGAATGCGTTCACGGGTAACGTTGAACTTTTCGCCCACCTCTTCAAGAGTGCGGGAACGTCCGTCGTCAAGTCCGTAGCGGTAGCGAAGCACTCTTTCCTCCCTGTCGGAAAGGGTCTTGAGCACGGAATCGAGTTCATCGCGCAGCAGGACGAGCGAAGCCGCCTCTGCCGGAGAAAGTGCCTCTTCGTCGGGAATGAAGTCACCGAGATGGCTGTCCTCCTCCTCGCCGATGGGTGTCTCAAGGGATATGGGATCCTGTGCGATGCGTATGATCTCACGCACTCTGTCAGAGCCTATGCCAAGCTCTTCCGCTATCTCCTCGGGTGTGGGATCGTGACCGTTCCTGTGAAGGAGCTGGCTTGAAGTCTTCTTCACCTTGCCTATGGTCTCGACCATATGCACGGGAAGACGTATCGTCCTCGCCTGGTCTGCTATTGCACGGGATATCGACTGCTTTATCCACCATGTAGCATAGGTGGAGAACTTGTAGCCCTTCTCATAGTCGAACTTCTCCACAGCCTTCATGAGGCCGAGATTGCCCTCCTGTATGAGATCGAGGAACTGCAGACCTCTGCCCACATACTTCTTTGCGATAGATACCACGAGACGGAGATTTGCCTCTGCAAGCCTGTTCTTTGCCTTAGGGTCGCCCGACTTCATCTTCTTTGCAAGCTCGAGCTCATCATCGGGACTGAGCAGCGGTATCCTGCCGATCTCCTTGAGGTATATCTTCACAGGGTCGTCTGCGGATATAGCCTCACCGAGCTCAGCATCGCTCAGGTCAAATGCATCGGTATCTATGTCGTCGATTATCTCGATATTGTTCTGCTTGCAAGTCTCACAGAACTGCTCTATCATCTCCGGCTCGATGCCGTGCTTTTCCATTACATTGTTTATCTCAGACATTGAGATAGTTCCCGAGCTGCGTGCCTTTTCAAGCAGCGCCTCGGACACTTTATCAAATATAGCCATATTTCACCTTTGTTTATCAGTCAAGGAAGTCCTTGACCTTTTTGCTTCTGCTCGGATGCCTCAGTTTGCGCAGTGCCTTTGCTTCTATCTGGCGTATGCGCTCTCTTGTAACGTCAAACTCCTGTCCCACCTCTTCAAGCGTGCGGGAACGTCCGTCAAGCAGACCGAAACGGAGTCGGAGCACCTTTTCCTCACGGTCTGTCAGAGTGGAGAGCACCTCACCCAGCTTCTCCTTGAGAAGTATGAGGGAAGCCGCATCCGCAGGCGCGGGAGCATCCTCATCGGGTATGAAATCGCCGAGATGGCTGTCCTCCTCCTCGCCGATAGGAGTTTCCAGTGATACGGGATCCTGTGCTATGCGCATTATCTCGCGCACCTTGTCCGGGGATATCTCCAGTTCGAGCGCTATCTCCTCGGGCGTAGGATCTCTCCCGTTCTTGTGAAGGAGCGCAGTTGAAGTCTTCTTCACCTTGGTGATGGTCTCTACCATATGCACGGGTATCCTAATAGTCCTTGCCTGATCGGCTATGGCTCTCGTGATGGCCTGTCTTACCCACCATGTCGCATAGGTGGAGAACTTGAAGCCCTTCTCATAGTCGAACTTCTCCACAGCCTTGATAAGGCCGAGATTGCCCTCCTGTATAAGGTCGAGGAACTGCATCCCTCTTCCGAGGTATCTCTTTGCGATGGATACCACAAGGCGCAGATTTGCCTCTGCAAGGCGCTTCCTTGCCTTGGCGTCGCCATCCTTCATCCTCTTGGCAAGCTCAAGCTCCTCTTCGGTAGACAGAAGCGGTACTTTGCCTATGTCGCGCAGGTATATCTTCACGGGATCGTCCACCGTGATGCCGTCCGTCTGATCCGGATCATCCGGTGATACTGCGCCGTCTATATCGCTTATGTCAAAGGAAGTGTCGATATCGTCTATGATCTCTATATTGTTCTGCTTGCAGGCATCGTAGAATGCTTCGATCATATCCGGATCGATATCGAGCCTGTCCATAGAGTCGTTGACCTCGGTAGCGCTAAGCTTGCCGGCGGCCTTTCCTTTTTCGATAAGCTCTTCAAAAGTCTTATCTTTGTTCATGTTCCCACCCCACTACTTTTTTGAGGCGCGCAGCCGCCTCGAAAGCTCCAAAAGCTCGTCCTCGTCCATCTGTGCCGCAGGCTTGAGACCCGCACGTTCACGCCTTGAACGGAGAAGCTTTGCAAAATCATCAAATGAATGTCTGTCCAGCCGCAGTTCCCTGTACTCGGTCATCACGGCCGTGACCCTGCTCATCTCCTCGGGTGTATACCCGCTCTGGAGCGACATTATATCCGCCTGCGGAGAGCTCTCCAGCAGTTCGATATAATCCTTGTATATCCGTCTGTTAAGATCGGTGCCGAAATCCTCGGCAGATATATTGCTGCGCACATATTCCAGTTCATCGGGATTTCTGAATATATATGCGAGTATTCCTTTTTCCGCACGGAAAAGTCCGGGATCCCTGGCAGCCTGCGGATCCTCCCGCCGTTCCTTGTCAAAGGTGCGTACCTTCTGCCAGTTCGTGCTGTCCTCGGTCTTCTTAGACTTGCGCCTGAGCGATTCCACCTGAGCCCTGACCGCATCCGTAGGTATATTCTGGTCGGCAGCCACACGGGAGATATACACCTCACGCTCCACCGACGACCCTATCGACGCTATAACTCCGCTCGCACGCTTGAGATACTCGACCCTGCCCGTATCCGACGCAAGATCAAGTCCGTCCGCACACTTGCCTAGTTCAAAATTCACAGCACCCTCCGACGATTCAAGTATGTGCCTGAACTGTGCAGCGCCGTAGTTCTTGATGAATTCATCCGGATCCTTTGCTCCGCTTATCTTCAGCACCTTTGCACGAAGACCCGCTTCACCGAGCAGGTTTATCGCACGCATAGCGGCGGTCTGACCTGCATTGTCCGAATCATAGGATATTATAACTTCATCGGCGTACTGCTTCATGAGCCGCGCCTGTTCTGAAGTGAGTGCCGTGCCCAGTGTGGCTACCGCATTCTCAAAGCCCGCCTGCACGAGCATGATCACGTCCATATACCCCTCGCAGAGTATGAGCCTGCGCTCATCCGTCTTCTTCGCGAAATTCAGCGAGAACAGGTTGCGGCTCTTGCGAAATACCGGCGAATCCGACGAATTCAGGTATTTGGGCCCTTCACCGTCTATCACGCGCCCTCCGAAGGCTATCACATTACCGCGAAGGTCTATTATCGGGAATATCACCCTATCGCGGAAATTGTCATACAGCTGATCGTTCCTGTTTCGCCTTGACAGATTGGATGCTATCAGCTCGTCTTCGGTGTATCCCATGCCCCTGAGATGGTCTGTGAGCATACGCCAGTCGTCGGGTGCATAGCCGAGGCCGTATTTTGTGATGGTCTGCGGCGAGAGCTGCCTTGATGAAAAATAAAGCCTGCCCTTCTCTCCTGCCCTCTCTCTTGTGAGGATAGTATTGAAGAAGCGCGCCGATTCTCTGTTCATTTCAAGGATGCGCTGCCTTAGTCTTGCAGTCTCATCGGTGGTATTGTCTTCGGGCACGGTCATTCCTGCCCGCTGTGCAAGAAAGCGTATCGCATCCATATACGCGAGATTTTCATAACGCATGACAAAGGTTATGACATCTCCGCCCGCACCGCATCCGAAACAGTGGAAATACTGCCCTCCCGTATGTATATGACAGGAGGGTGACTTCTCTGAATGGAACGGGCACAGACATACGAAATCTCTGCTGCTGCGCTTGAGCGGCACAACAGAGCCTATCACATCCTCTATGCGGTTCTCGCTTTTGAGCTGTTCTATAAAATCAGGTGGCAGCGGCATATCAGCACCATCTGTTCGGTATGAAGAGCGACTTGAACTGTGCTATCGCATAGCTGTCGGACATTCCCGATATGTAGTCGCATACCGCCCTTTCCTTTGAAAACCGCTCCATTATGCCTATATACAGCGGCGGCATCTTGTCGGGGTTCTTGCAGTAGTACTGGAACAGCTTCTGTACTACCTGCTTTGCCTTCTGCTCCTCCGCCTTGGCAACATCGTTGCGGTATACCTTTTCAAACATGAATTCGTGGAGCTCATCCTGTGCCTTGGATATATGCGGGTCAAGGCGTATATCCTCCACGCCGTTCTCCACGATGGACATTATAAGTGTGGTAATGCGCTCGCTCTTGGTATGACCGAGCACTGCGATAGGCTCCTGCGGGAGCATATCTTCCGTAAGTATGCCCGCTCTTATCGCATCGTCTATATCATGATTTATATATGCTATACGGTCTGCGAGCCTCACCACATAGCCCTCTTTTGTGACGGCTATCTTATCGGTATGGGCAGCTATGCCGTTCTTCACCTCATAGGTGAGATTGAGTCCCTTGCCCTCACGTTCTATATAATCCACCACGCGCACGCTCTGCAGATAATGCTTGAATCCGCAGGAGCTTATCTCGTTGAGTGCCGCTTCGCCGGCGTGGCCGAAGGGAGTATGACCGAGATCATGTCCGAGAGATATAGCCTCGGTAAGATCCTCATTGAGCCTGAGCGCACGGGATATGGTGCGTGCTATCTGTGCTACCTCAAGGGTATGTGTGAGCCTTGTACGGTAATGATCGCCTATAGGGTCGAGGAATACCTGCGTCTTATGCTTCAGTCGCCTGAACGAATTGCAGTGCAGTATCCTGTCACGGTCGCGCTGAAAATCCGTCCTGATGGGGCATTTCTGCTCCGGGTCACGTCTGATGCCCGTATGCTTGGAAGTGCACGCCTCTTCGCAGAGAGTGCCCAGTTCTATCACTTCGAGCTGTTCGCGTATGGTCATATTCATCACACCCTATCCTGAAAAGATGTTCCGTATCAGATCCTATATAAATATACGCACAGAATGTCTCAAATACTTTTTTTGAGATGTAAATATTTTATGAATTCATATCGGCATACACGCTGCGCTTCACGGTCGCTGTCACTCTGCCGTTTGTAGTCTCCGTCACGGCAGCCGTGAAGTCTGCCGCCCTTTCCTCGGGGCACAGCAGCACGAGCCTTACCGCATCGGCAAAGTCCGATGATACCGTCTTAACGGCGTATTCCGTGAATACTCCCTGAAGTATGCCGTAATATGTATAATCACAGGTGATGTCCATTTCGCTGCACTGCTGCATATCCATCACAGCAGCTGACTCCACCGCGAGCTTTGCCGCCTGGGTATATGCCCTGACAAGGCCGCCCGTGCCCAGCAGTATCCCTCCGAAATAGCGGGTCACCACGATGCACACGTCCACGAGACCCTCATGGCGCAGTATCTCGAGCACAGGCACACCTGCCGTGCCCGACGGCTCGCCGTCGTCGGTATATCGGGAGATATTGCCGTCCCGCAGTATGTATGCATAGACATTGTGCCGTGCCTTGCGGTTCTCGGAGCGCACCTTCGCTATGAATGCCAGTGCCTCCTCCTCGGTGTCCGCATGACACAGCTGCCCTATGAACTGCGAGCGCCTGTCCTCATATTCACCTGTACTTATCCCAGAAACTGTCCTGTATCCCATATTCCCTCATATGCAGACAGAAAAACCGTCTGCGGCTGCAGACGGTCTTATGATCACTTGCCAAGATTGAAACGTCTGTTGAAACGGTCAACACGTCCGCCTGTATCAACGAGCTTCTGCTTGCCCGTGTAGAACGGATGGCACTTGGAGCATATTTCGACTCTGATATCCTTCTTGGTGGAACGAGTCTTTATAACATTACCGCAAGCGCAGGTGATCGTGGTCTCCTCGTAGTTGGGATGTATTCCCTCTCTCATTGTATAGCACCTCTTTCCTTTGATGTGATAAGCCGTTGACAGCAGCCCATCACCGTACCTCGGACAGTAGTGCTATCAAAAGTCACAACTATGATTATAGCATAAGTCGGCTGATATGTCAATAGTTATAGTATAAGTTGTATGGATATAAATGTAAATTTTATGTGAACGAGCTGTCCTAACGTTCTTTATCAATATCAATATGATATGCTGAACGATGCGCTTATTGATCATACTCCCTGACACCGACGTACTTGTCCCTCGCCTCTTGTCTCTTGTCCCTCGTCCCTTGATCATGTATACATTCCACAAAAACGCGTATCAAAAAAACATAAATATCTACTTGACAAACACATCCATATATGATATAATTACCAAAACACGATAGAGGCGCAGTAGAGATGAGTAGCATACGACCAGGTGTCCCGCCGTATGAAGCGTATGCGAAAGGTGATACTGCCGAAGGTCAGGGCAGACGGGTAAATGT
>JAFPPJ010000119.1 GCA_017410745.1 Oscillospiraceae bacterium | reverse complement strand
CGTCCCATCTTTGTCCATTTGAGTATGACGAAGAGAGCGGCTACTGTGAGCAGGGCTATCACCACGCCTATCTCGATGTATGCATCAACGTATATTCCCTTCTTGTTCACCGAGCCCATGAAGGGGATGATGATCCTCGTTTCCTTGAGAGCCACGAATTCTGCGTTCTCAACGTTGAAGGGATTGGTGTTTACTATAGTGGTCATGCCTCGTGCGAAGAACATTCCCGCGAGGGTCACGATGAATGGCTGTATGTCCAGATATGCTATGAGGAAGCCCTGTATAAGTCCGAATGCAAGACCTATGGCAAGCGAGAGGAGTATAGCGCCTATCACATTTCCACCCTGATAATCGAGGAACACCGCACAGCTCATGCTCACAAGGGCAGTCACGCCGCCCACGGAGATATCTATGCCGCCCGTTATCATGACAAGGGTCATGCCGCAGGAGAGTATTATCAGAGCGGCATTGGCGTTGAGGAGATTGAACAGGGTCTGGGGTTTGAGAAAGCCCTTCTGCAGGAATACTATCGCGCCTATGTACATCACGATGAATACTCCGATGGTGATGGAGGTGAGCAGATTGGTATCTGTCATATTGCCGATGAATTTCTTGATACTGTTATCAGCAGGTTTTGATGACATATCCGTTCCCTCCTTACGATTTTGCCGCAGCACTCTTAGGTGCACGGAGATTTTTGAAAAATGCGGAGATCTTGTCTCTTACGATGGGTGCGCTGAGTACCACGAGCACGATAACGACTACCGCCTTGTAAGCGGGGAGGGCAGTAGACTGCACATCGAACTTATACAGTGTTGTCGTGAGGAACTGTATAACATATGCGCCGAGTATGGACGCGGGCATATTGAACTTGCCGCCGCCGAGGGAGTTGCCGCCGAGGGCTACCGCAAGTATCGCATCCATTTCGATGTCCTTCGCGATAACGGAGTAGTTTATCGTGGAAAGGCGGCTTACCTTGATAAGCGCCGCAAGTGCCACGCACAGACCGAGGAATACATATGTGCCGAACTTGATGAGCTCGGGGTCGAGACCGTTGAGACGGGAGGTCTTTTCATTGATGCCCACAGACTGTACATACAGTCCGATGTTGGTGAATTTGAGCAGCAGCCATGTCAGACCGAAGCATATGAGTGCTATGAAGAAGGGTGTGGGCACGGGAATGCCTGGGATGTATCCTCCGAAGCAGGAGAATGTCTCATCCGTCACGATAGGCAGCTCATTGTTGTTTATCCATGCGGCGATAGAGCGTCCTGCCGTGAAGAGTATCAGTGTGGCTACCATAGGCTGTATGCGGAAGTATGCCACGAGAGTTCCGTTGAATGCGCCGAATGCCATTGCCACGAGTGCGCTCACTAAGAAACCGACGATTATAGGTGCCTGCAGAGTCTCGGGACGGGTGTCCGTGCCGCAGAGTACCCTCAGCAGTACGCTTCCGCTTATGGCGATAGCCGCACCTACGCTTATGTCCTGACCTCTTGAAGCGGCGGTGACGAGCGTCATGCCTATGGCAAGTATCGCAAGCTCAGAGCCGTTGTCGATGATGGATATAAGGTTGCCCAAAAGTACGGGATAGCCTGCGCTGTTGTAGTTGAGCGTCACCGCAAAGAATGACGGGTCGGCGATGAAGTTGAAGAGTGCGAGCAGCAGCAGTGCAGCTATGGGGATGAATATCTGATTGCGCATCATCCTGGTGAGCAGAGAGCCGCTGTTCTTGGAAAGATCCGCCATTATTTGTCACCCCCTGCGATAGTGTTCATGATAGTGTTCTGCGTGAGCTGGTCGCCCGTGAGCTCTCCTACGAGCTTGCGGTCGCGCATTACGAGGAGACGCGAGCAGGTGCGCAGCATCTCATCTGTCTCGGAGGATATGAACGTGATGCTCATGCCCTCGGATGCCAGCTTCAGCACGAGCTTCTGTATATCGATCTTCGTGCCCACGTCGATACCTCTTGTGGGCTCATCGAGTATGAGATACTTAGGATGTGTCAGCAGCCATCTTGCAAGTATGACCTTCTGCTGATTGCCGCCCGAAAGGGACTTTATCGGAGTATTCACCGATGCGGTCTTTATGTCGAGGAGCTTGATGTACTCCTCCGCAAATTCGATCTGCTTTGCCTTGGAGAAGGGCTTGAAGAAGCCTGTCTTCACCTGAAGTGCGAGTATGATGTTCTCGCGCACGGAGAGGTCGCCGACGATGCCGTCGCGCTTTCTGTCCTCCGGTAGATACGCTATGCCGTTTGCCATAGCATCCTTGGGCTTTGTGATCTTCACGGGCTTGCCGTCCATCTTCACAGTGCCCGATGTGACGGTATCCGCACCGTATATCGCACGCACGCATTCACTTCTGCCCGAGCCTAAAAGTCCGGTGAATCCGTTGACCTCGCCCCTGCGGATATTAAAGTCGAATGGCTTGATGCCCTCTGTGCTGCAAAGTCCCTTTGCCTCGTAGACAGGTGCGCTGCTGTCGCCCTCGAATTCGGGTATGTCGTTCTTGATATCCGCCATATCATCGAGCTCCTTGCCGAGCATCTTTGATACGAGCTGAACACGCGGAAGATCCTTTATCTCGTATTCTCCCACCAGCTGACCGTCACGCAGTACGGTTATCCTGTCGCATACCTCGTACACCTGATCGAGGAAGTGGGTGACGAATATTATGCCTACGCCGCGTTCCTTGAGCTGACGCATAAGTACGAACAGCTTTGCCACCTCGGATTCATCGAGGGAGGATGTGGGCTCATCGAGTATGAGCACGCTGCAGTCCATATCCACCGCACGGGCGATAGCCACCATCTGCTGTACTGCGATGGAGCAGCTTGCAAGCTGCTGTGTGGGCTTTACCGCGATGCCGAGTGAATTCAGCAGCTCGCCTGCCTTGCTGTTCATCTCGCGCCAGTTTATGCTGATGCCGTCGCCTCGGCCTATGAATATATTTTCCGCCACGGACAGATTCGGACACAGGGATATCTCCTGATATACCGTGCTTATGCCCGCCCTCTGCGCCTCCTGCGGCGAATGTATCTGTATCGCTCCTTCGTGTCCCTTGATGTATATATCGCCCTTGTCCTTGATGTGTACACCCGTGAGCACCTTTATGAGAGTGGATTTGCCAGCGCCGTTCTCGCCCATAAGCGCATGTATCTCACCCTCCCGGAGGGTGAAATCTACGTTCTGCAGAGCCTTTACACCGGGGAATGACTTGTATATACCCCTCAGCTCAAGAAGTGATCCATCCCGCATATTATTCCCTCCTGTCAAGAAAAATACGGTGGGGACATACAGTTCCCATATGCCTCACCGCACTTTTCTGTTTTATAGTAGTAAAATGAAGAGTATCACATCAGATGCCGTACTTGTCTACATCTTCCTGAGTAATGGTAGCTGCATCGAAGCCCTTTTCGTCCATGATGATGGTCTTGGGGGAGATGGTCTCGCCCTTTTCGAGCTTGTCGATTATGTCCTTGATGTAGGAAGACTGGAAGGGGTTGCACTGTCCGTCATAGTTCCAGTTGCCTGCCTTGAGCTCCTCAAGAGCCCACTTGTTGCAGTCGAAGCCGATAACAACGACATCCTTGCCAACGCCGTGAGAGATATTAGCCTTGTCAAGAGCAGCTACTGCGCCCTTTGCCATATCATCGTTCTCAGCGTAGATAACGTTGAACTTCTTGTCAGAGTCGATAACAGACTGAACGATCTGCTGAGCCTTCTCTGAGCTCCACTCAGCTGTCTGCTGAGCAACGATGTTCCAATTGAGCTCCTTTGCTGTATCGTTGAGAGCGCCCGAGCGTCCCTTCTGAGCAGCTGAGCCCATTACACCCTGAAGGTGAACTATATCATATGAAGTGAGGTTCTGATTCTTGAGCCACTCAACAGCCTGCTTGCCTTCCTTGTCCATATCAGAAACGATCGAAGCCTCGTAAAGGCTCTCATCAGCGTCTATAGTACGGTCGAAGAGGATGACCTTGACACCGGCTGTCTGAGCATCCTTGAGAACTGAATCCCAGCCGGCTGTATCAGCAGCGGAGAGGAGAAGATAATCTACTTCGTCCTGAATGTACTTCTGAGCAAAGTTGATCTGCTCTTCGTTCTTGAGGCTGTAGGAGAATGAAGCGTCATAGCCATTCTCCTTGGTGAATGTAGCCTTGAGGTCGTTCACGTTAGCTGTACGGTAGCCGGACTCGTTAGGGTCGTTGTTGATGATACCGACCTTGATGAGCTTGTCTGAAGAGCCGCTATTGCTGCCGCCTTCATCGCCGCAGGCTGCGAAAGCAGAACCGCAAAGCACCATGCTTGCTGCAACTGCAAAGATCTTAGTCATTTTCATAATAGATTCCTCCATCCGATTTAGTTTTGTTTAACGTCACTTCGTTAACTTGTACTTACATTATAAACATTTTGTACATACATTGATACTAAAAATGATACACAAAATGTTTATTTATTTGTGAATATAATAGTTTGTATATATATTCACGGTTCGATGTTCGCGTTGTTCTGGAACTGACGCGGAGTCTGTCCGGTGTACTTCTTGAATATCTGGCTGAAGTACCGGTAATCGCGGAATCCCACGTCATATGCGACCTCATAGATCATTTTCGATGTGCAGCACAGAAGCTCGCGTGCGTGAGCTATTCTTGCAGCTGCTATGTATTCAGAAAGGTTCTGTCCG
>JAFPPJ010000118.1 GCA_017410745.1 Oscillospiraceae bacterium | reverse complement strand
ATATCAATACATTAAAACAGATCCTCTGCGGTATATGCACTGCGGCAATATGCGGATGTTCACAGGATATTCCCGTTAACAATGAATACGGCGTATTCCTGGGACTTGACAGGGATGATACGGCTGTGATGGAGCCTTACCGTATCATAGTCATAGATGCACAGTATTTCACAAAAGAGGATATACAGGCACTAAAAGCATCCGGCCATACCGTGCTCAGCTACATAAATCTCGGTGCTCTCGAGAATTTTCGGCCGTACTACGAGGAATACGAGAAGTATACACTTGATGTATACGAAAACTGGGAAGAGGAAAGATGGGTCGATGTGACCGTTCCCGAGTGGCAGGAGCATATGGCAGAGCTTTCCTCACAGATAATGGAAAAAGGATGTGAAGGACTTTTTGTTGATAATACGGATGTGTATTATCATTATCACACATCGGAGGTATTTGACGGGATAACCGCCATACTGCGGGAATTCAAGAATACCGGCGCGTATATCTCCATAAACGGCGGAGATGTATATGTAAGTGAATATGCCGAGAAATACGGTGATCTGGATATAATAGATGCAGTCAATCAGGAAACAGTGTTCTCATCTATCGACTTTGACAGCGGCACATTCGTGAAGAACTCAGCTGCCGAAAGGGATTATTTTATAGAATATCTTGATACGGTAAGCGCTATGGGCAAGGATGTATACCTGCTCGAATACACGACTGACAAGTCTCTTATAAAGGAGATAGACCGTTTCTGCCGTGAAAAGGGCTACAGATACTATGCTTCCCGCACGCTCGAACTTCTTGGACCATAACGGCATTTGTTCATAAAATTATATATGCTGACCAAATGTTGCGATTGTAGAAAGATTTGCTTGAAAAATCCACAAATATGTGGTAGAATATTTTTTTGGAAATTTTTTATCGGAGGTAAATATGTCTAAGGAATATGTACATGAGCCTCATCACGTTTCCCATGATCATATCGGTCACGGTGAATACGGTGAGAGATCGCTTAAAAAGCATTACGACTGGAAGGGCAAGATAGAGGTAGTTACCCGCGTGCCCCTCGACAGCAAGGAGGATCTTTCCCTTGCATACACTCCCGGCGTAGCAGAGCCCTGCCTTGAGATACAGAAGGATCCTGTCAAGAGCTATTATCTTACAAGACGCTCCAATCTCGTTGCAGTCGTTACGGACGGTACTGCCGTGCTCGGTCTCGGTGATATAGGCCCCGAGGCAGGCATGCCTGTTATGGAGGGCAAGTGCGCTCTGTTCAAGGCATTCGGCGACGTTGACGCAGTGCCCATATGCATCCGCTCCAAGGATCCCGATGAGATAGTACGCACGGTAGAGCTTATCGCAGGCTCCTTCGGCGGCGTAAATCTTGAGGATATATCCGCGCCGAGATGCTTTGAGATAGAACAGCGCCTCAAAAAGAGCTGTGATATACCCATTTTCCACGATGATCAGCATGGTACGGCAGTCGTTACCCTTGCTGCAATGCTCAACGCACTCAAGGTAGTAGGCAAGAGCATAGACAAGATAAGAGTGGTTACCAGCGGCGCAGGCGCTGCAGGTATCGCAATAATCAAGCTGCTTATCTCCATGGGCCTGCAGGATGTTATTCTCTGCGACAGACAGGGCGCTATCTATGAGGGCAGAGGAGATCTCAATCCTCAGAAGGAAGAGATGGCAAAGATCACCAACCGTGAGCACAGGCAGGGTTCTCTTGCAGATGTTATAAAGGGCGCTGACGTATTCATCGGCGTATCCTCTCCCGGATGCGTTACCGAGGATATGGTACGCAGCATGGCTAAGGATCCCATCATATTCCCGATGGCAAATCCCGATCCCGAGATCACTCCCGAGGCTGCTCTCCGCGCAGGCGCTGCTGTTGTGGGCACAGGCCGCAGCGATTATCCCAATCAGATAAACAATGTGCTTGCATTCCCCGGAATATTCAGAGGTGCACTCGATGTTCATGCGAGCGACATCAACGATGCTATGAAGATAGCAGCAGCAAAGGCAATAGCTGCGTTTGTTACAGATGACAAGCTCTCTGCAGAGTATATCATACCCTCTGCACTTGACAAGACAGTAGCATCTGCAGTGGCTCAGGCAGTAGCAAAGGCTGCGATTGATTCCGGCGTTGCCAGAATGATATAAGATAATATTTATGACGATATGCCTCAGAGCGGATGCATTCTGTAACCGCTTTGAGGTTTATTTTTTCTTGACACAGACGAAAAAAAGTGGTAAAATCATAATGTGAGCAGACTATGCGGTCAAACCTTCACAGGTTAGGAAAGTCCGGGCATCACAGAGCAGGATAGCTGCTAACGGCAGCCGAGGGCGACCTTAGGGAAAGTGCAACAGAAATATACCGCCTGCTATGCAGGTAAGGGTGGAAAGGCGAGGTAAGAGCTCACCGGAGCAGCGGAGACGCTGCTGCCCTGTAAACCCTATCCGATGCAACGTCTATTGGTACAGTATGGCAACATTTGCTCGATGGTCATGCTGTAATGACGGCTAAAGCGTTTCGGCGACGACTCGCTCAGATAGATCTCCGCACACGACAGAACCCGGCTTATCGGTCTGGTCACATTTTCAGGAGGTGGATCGATGAAAAAGACACGTTCAAGACGTACCGTATTGATACCCGCTCTGATCTACGGTCCGCCTCCCGTCATCCCTGACAGGATAGAAAAGATGAAAAAGAGAATAAAAGAAATGAAGCAAGCGGTTGAAAAGAAGGGTTCGTCCGAAAGCGATGACAAGCCCGACAACGCCTAATACTGCTTCAAAAGGGGAAAATATGAAAAAAGCACTTAT
>JAFPPJ010000117.1 GCA_017410745.1 Oscillospiraceae bacterium | reverse complement strand
GCCTCCGCTTCGCTATCCGTGAGGGCGGCAGAACCGTTGGTTCCGGCGTTGTTACTAAGGTAAACAGCTGATTGAACTAAATAGATATGTCACGCACAGCACACGCTGTGCGTGATTTTTTGCCCGGAACAAAGGGTGTTCGATACCAGAACACCGAAACTCATTGTTGTTGCACATTAAGGCTTGACAATTTTTCAAAAACTATTGACAGCAAGCTTAATATGATGTATAATACAAATAAGATTAGCGAATATGCTATTTGGGGCTGGTCATTTGACCCGGGTCCATCGAGAGCGGGGATGTTCCCCGCTGTTTTTATGTCGGGAGGTTTCTTGTTTGAGTGAACTCAGCATTTTTATTGACGAAAGTGGAGATTTTGGAAAATATGAGCATCACTCACCGTTCTATATAATTACAATGGTATTCCATGACCAGGATAATGATATAGCTTATCCGATAGAAAAACTCTCCTCTGATCTATCATCAAAAGGATTATCTCCGGATCATTGTGTACATACAGGGCCTATAATACGTCGGGAAAACGAATATGAATATATGTCAATAGATGAAAGACGACGTATACTTAACAGCATGGTCACATTCATTAAGCACTGCAACATAAAGTATCATTGCTTTCACATAGAGAAAAAGCATATTGAAGATTCTGTACAAGCTTCTGCAAAACTCTCTGTTTTGATCTCCCGATTTGTAAAGGAAAAGTATTCAGAGTTCCTCGCATTTGATAAGATCAAGGTCTATTATGATAATGGACAGATTGAGATCTCTCGCTTGCTTGCGTCGATCTTTTCTGTATTGCTTCCTGATTTTGAAATAAAACGAGTAACTCCTTCGGATTATAGGTTATTCCAGACAGCAGATATGTTTTGTTCTATGGAACTTATAAGGCTAAAACTTGAATCATCGTCATTAACAGTATCAGAGCTTGAATTTTTTGGTAATCTTCGCTCACTAAAGAAAAACTATTTGAAGCAGTTAGAAAAATATGAATGGAAATGATAATCAATAAAATCTCCTTTAGAGATAAATACATTACAGACAGCTTTTGCCGATAACGATCCAACAATATTTTTAATACGCAAGATTAAACGTCTTGCGTATTTTTATCATGATATGATTAAAGGCATTCCTTGAGATATCTTTTCAAAAGAAGTGCTTGAAGATCAAAAGGCTGCGGTCATTCACATGAGCATTTACATATTATTATGCTTCTGACATTATTCCCGTTCAATGTATCAAAGCCCCCGTCATAAGCAGTACTGCTGCTGTGATGGTGGGGACGGTGACGGTGTCCCACTCGCTCGATGTGAACAGTTCCGTGGCAGTGCCGAAGACTGCCCCCGCAAATGCAGATATAAGCACGGCGTGAAGCTCTGTCTGCCCGCTGAAATACAGTACAGCCGAGCCTGCGATGAACGAGACCGCCAGCATACCCGCGCTGCCCTCCCATGATTTTTTACCGTCCGCAATACGCACCTTGTGCCTGCCGAAGGGTATCCCTATCAGTGCTGCGGCGGCATCGCCCGTGCCCCACATGAGTATTGCGGCGGCTGCTATATGCCGCTTGTCAAATATTCCCCATGTGACGGCGGTTATTGCCGCGAACATCAGAAACAGCATCAGCATGCTCTTTCGTATCTCGCCCGAGGACTTCTGCACGAAAAATCCGCCGTACCACGGCCTGCTTTCAAGGGCACGGAGTATTGGATAGACAGCGGCGGCGATGATGACCGAGACTATGGATGCGGACTTCCAGCTCTGAGCCGTCATGATCATGAATGTGACGCTGGAAAATGCTATGATGTGCATAAGCTTGCGGAACACGAAGGACGGTATCTTTGTCAGCCGCTTTATGAGAAGAAGTGCGCCCACACAGGGGATTATGAAAGCGGTGAAGAGCATGAGACATCTGAACACATCGGACAGCGGGATAAATTTCGCTATCACATCCCTGAACCTGAGTATCAGCATCGCACCGCCGAACACCGTGAGCACAGCGCCCGTAACGAGCCCCACCGTGCGGGAGCTGACCTTGTTCGCAAAGCGGGCTGAGATAAGGCTCGATGCCGTTGCGACTGCGATGCACAGGAGCATCACGTTCCATTTCTCAAGGACTATCGCAGGATGTATTAGTATATGCGCAGCCGATGCGATAAGTGCAGTGAAGGTCATGATAAAGGTGCTCGTGCCTACCGCAGTCTTAAGCTCCATACCAAGAAATACTGTGAATACCACGAGCATCATCATACCGCCGCCTGTGCCCACAAATCCCGTACCGAAGCCGATAGTAAGTCCGAAGAAAAGTGACACCAGCACGCCCTTGATATCAAGGCTCTCGCCCTTGCCGGGTCTGTCCTCACGGGTGGTATCGGGCTTGACAAGGAAGCGTATCCCTATGAAAAAGGTGAGAAACAGCGAGAAGCCGCCGAGCACCGTATTCCCTGCCAGATAGGCGGCGATGCTCCCTACCGTACACATGCCGAGTATGCATACGAGCATTATCCAGCCGCGCCGCAGGTCTATATTCTTATGCTTTGCATAGGTGCAGGTGGTGACAGCAGAGCCGAGTATATCCGAGGCAAGGGCGATGGCGGTCGCCTGATATACGCCCGTCTCTCCCGAGAAGGAGGGGCAGAGCACGATCAGTATCGGCACCATGACCGTTGCTGCAGAAAGTCCCGCAAGTCCCGTGCCTATACCGGCGCAGAGGGCGGCGAGAATATACCATATCCAGTCCATAAGTTTCTCCGAAAATGTTTTTTTCGATTATAACATATTATGAGGGTAAATACAATAGATATGTGGGAATTTCACTTTCAGGGGATAGGACATGTCAGGGGATAAGGAATAAGGTATAAGGTATAGGGAATAAGTAAGGAGTGATGCAAACATTCGCGGATGTCTGCATCAAATTTTTAATAGGGGCTTTGCCCCCAACCCCCTGTGTGTTAAATGTACGGGAGGTTATAGCTGATTCTTCATTCTGCCTTATGCATTCCCGTACAGTACGGCAGGCTGAGAAAAGATTTCTAATTACTCATTCCGAATTACTAATTAGCCTAAATATGGCATTGACAAAATGCCGGATGTAGTATACAATGTTATATGGGGATATCCGTATCCTTAGGCAAATGTAAATTCTTGATTTTGGTCTTTTGCTGTTTGGGTAAGTACACCATTATTTCCTACTACTAATGATATACTTACTCCGTGCTAATATTAGTAAAACAATTATAGTTATAACAAGTGCCACTAATGTTATACCTTTACTATTTTTCTCCGTCATAATG
>JAFPPJ010000116.1 GCA_017410745.1 Oscillospiraceae bacterium | reverse complement strand
GTGCCAGCCGAATGCTGCGAACTTGTCAGTGATAGGCTCGGGTGAACATACCTCAGTTATGGGACCATCTATCTGGAGGCCGTTGTTGTCAACGATAGCAACGAGGTTGGTGAGCTTCTTGTGAGCAGCGAACATAGCTGCCTCCCATACCTGGCCCTCCTCGATCTCGCCGTCGCCGAGAACTGTATATACCTTATAGGACTTGCCGTCGATCTTTCCTGCAAGAGCCATGCCACAGGCAGCAGAGATGCCCTGTCCGAGAGAACCGCTGGACATATCAACGCCGGGGATATGGATACAGGGATGACCCTGGAGAAGAGCACCGATATGACGGAGAGACTTCAGCTCATCCTCGGGGAAATAACCCTTCTGTGCAAGTACGGAATAAAGTGCGGGTGCAGTATGACCTTTGGAAAGAACGAATCTGTCTCTGTCAGCCTTTTCGGGATCTGCAGGGTCAACATTCATCTTTGCAAAATAAAGATAAGTAATAGTATCTGTGATGGAGAGCGATCCGCCGGGATGACCCGACTTTGCGTTGAAAACGCCCTCGATTATGCCCTTCCTTACCTTGCATGCTGTGATCTTCAGCTGCTTTTTCATAAGTTCGTCCATAAAAACAATCCCTTCTTAAAACGTTATTTTGTTTTGCAGTACCATATCTATGACATCCGCCACACTTCCGCCCTCGCAGTCGCTCTCGGTAACTATGTCGCATATATCTCGGACACAGCTTTGAGCATTGCACGGGCAGGCAGATACATCGGCAAGCCTCAGCATCTCCATGTCGTTGTCATAATCCCCCATAGCAACTATTCTATATCCTTCAAGACCATAAAGGTCTATCAGTCGTTTCATTGCGGCTCCCTTTGAAGCATTCAGAGGAAGCATCTCATAGAACACTGTTGCAGACGCTACAAAATTCACTTTATTGTGATCTTCGAGTGTGCTGCAGAACTCTGCAACATCATTGATGCGTTCCTCACGCATTGCGTAGAGTATTTTTGATATTACCCCATCGGGAACATCATCGAGCGAATCAACGACCTCAGCGGTAAATCCCGCCTTCTTCCAGTGTTCTTTTTCTATTTCATTAAGATTGATGTCGTATACCTTGTCTTCAAGACAGATCTCTGCGCATACATCGGGAAATCTCTCTATTATCCTGCGGGTCATGTCAAATGCCGAACGGCGTTCAAGCCCATCTGACCATTTAATCGCCCTTGTGCCGCAGTCATATATCATGCCGCCGTTGCACAGTATACAGGGATCTTTGCCCGTTATGCCGAAGTAAGATCTGGTAGCCTGCAGAAGTCTGCCTGTAGAAAGTATAAACATCCCGCCGCTTTCACGGAATCTGTTTATTGCATCTATATTTTTCTGACTGACGGTCTTGTCGTTATTCAGCAGAGTACCGTCCATATCGCTGAAAAAAACTGTCCTGTTATGTTGCATTTCCAACCTTTTCGAGAACGTTCAGAAAATACTGCGGAAGCTCTGACTGCCATTCCATATATTCATACGTCACGGGATGTATGAATCCCAGTCTGTATGCATGGAGGCACTGTCCGTCAATACCCTTGAACGGTTTGCCGTAAACATCGTCACCAAGCACCGGATGTCCTATATATGCCATATGCACTCTTATCTGATGAGTGCGTCCTGTCTCGAGTCTTAGCCTGAGATATGCATAGTCTCTGTACTGCTCTATCACCCTGTAATGAGTCACGGCATTCTTTGAGTTTGAAGCTGTGACAGCCATTTTCAGCCTGTCCGCAGGATTCCTGCCGATAGGAGCATCGACTGTGCCTTCGATATCTTTGAAGCGGCCGCATACTACCGAGAGATATTCTCTCGTCATGCTGTGCGCCTTTATCTGTGCGGCAAGGCCGTTGTGAGCAGTATCGTTTTTTGCCACCACAAGCAGTCCGCTGGTATTCTTGTCTATCCTGTGCACTATACCAGGTCGAAGTACTCCGTTTATGCCGGATAATCTGCCGCCGCAGTGATACATCAGCGCATTCACGAGAGTACCGGAGGTATTGCCCACAGCAGGGTGTACGACCATTCCCTTTGGTTTGTTCACCACAAGAAGGTCATCATCTTCGTACAGTATCTCAAGATGGATATTCTCGGGTTCTGCAGTAAGCACCTCGGGAGGAGGTATAACTACTGTGATCTCGTCGCCGCACTTTACCGATGCGCTCTTGCTCACCTGTCTGCCGTTTATGCTCACATTGCCGTCAGCTATGAGCCTTGCCGCAAAGGAGCGGCTCACACCGTCGATATTATCGGATATGAACTTGTCTATCCTTGCGTGAGCTTCATCGGCAGTGACCGTAACGAGCCTGTCATTCATCTGCATCCTCCGTGTCCGGTTCGGGAGGACCGTACATGATATCATTAAGATTATCAGCAGGGTCGAACTTGTCTTTCTTCTCAAACAGCATGGAGATCACAAGAAGTATTGCTCCTATAACAACAAAGACATCCGCTGCGTTGAAAACGAAGTTGAACGGGAACAGATTTATGAAATCAGTCACCTTTCCGAATACTATACGGTCATACAGATTGCCGAGACCTCCGCCTACTATCATGCCGAACACTACCGATGTGAACATGGTCTTGTCCTTGAGCTTGTGAAAATAGATCGTCAGCGCAGCAAGCATGATCACGGTGAATACGGAGAGAGCAGCAGTCTTGCCTGAGAAGGAGCTGAAAGCCGCTCCCGTATTATGTGTGATGGAGAACCAGAGTATATCCTTGTCCCCCAGCTGTATCACTTTCACCAGACCGTTTATCTTGTCTTCGGCGATAGCCTTCGTAATTCTGTCAATAAGTGCACATACCACAGTGCATATCCAAAAAACCGGTATCACTTTCCTACCTGTTCTGCACAGCGCTTGCAAAGTGTGGGATAAACAGCATTGGTGCCTACATATTCGGAATAGCACCAGCATCTGTCACACTTGCCGCCGGTCGCTCTTTCTACAGTAACATAAAGATCCATTTCCTCGGCCTTCTGCTCGCCCTTGTCGTCATTTACCACATCAGCGGCAGAAACGATGAATACCTCGGTAAGGTCTGCGGAAAATGCTGTGAGCTTGTCGAACAGAGCCTTGTCGGGAACGTGCAGAGTTACCTTTGCTTCGAGGGGTGCGCCTATAAGCTTTTCATTGCGCTTCACTTCGAGTGCCTTAGTAACAGCAAAGCGAGTGTTGTAGAGGATATCCCACTTTTCAACAAATGCTGCATCGGTGGTGATATCTATCTTGGAAGGCATATCATTGAGGAATATGCTCTCGGGATCATCCGTGCTTCTGTGAGGGATGTACTTCCATATCTCCTCGGCTGTGAATGACAGAACGGGAGCGAGCATCCTTGATACAGCGGAAAGTATCAGATACATAGCAGACTGTGCACTTCTGCGCTCTTTGGTCTTTTCGCCCATGCAGTAAAGTCTGTCCTTGATTATATCAAGGTAGAAGTTGGACATTTCGGTGACACAGAAATTATGTATGCTGTGTACGACAACATGGAAGTCAAATACATCGTAGCCCGCATTGACCTTGTCGATAAGGGCATTGAGACGTGTGAGCGCCCATCTGTCTATTTCCTTCATATCGCTGACAGCGACCATATCCTTGTCAGGATCGAAGCCGTCCTTGTTGCATATATTGCCGAGTATATACCTTGCGGTATTTCTGATCTTCTTGTAGGTATCGGCAAGCTGCTTGAGTATATCCTTTGAAACTCGTACATCGGAATGATAATCCGAGGAAGCAGCCCACAGTCTGAGTATATCAGCGCCGTTCTGCTTTATTACATCAAGAGGATCTACACCGTTGCCGAGGGATTTGTGCATCGCGCGTCCCTCGCCGTCAACTACCCAGCCGTGAGTGCAGACAGCCTTGTAGGGTGCACCGTTGCCGATAGCTGCGGAAGTAAGGAGCGATGACTGGAACCATCCTCTGTACTGGTCAGCACCTTCAAGATAAAGGTCAACAGGAAGGTCGAAACCTCTTTCCTTCATAACGGCGGTATGTGTCACGCCGCTGTCGAACCATACATCGAATATATCCTTTTCCTTGTTGAAGGAGGTG
>JAFPPJ010000115.1 GCA_017410745.1 Oscillospiraceae bacterium | reverse complement strand
GTTTCTGACGAGGAATACATGAGCATCAGCGATGAATATATAAAGGATCTTAAGGAAGGGTATTGGAATGAAGCTTAAAAGAATCACCGCAGCAGCACTTGCTGCAATCATGATGACCGTAACTGCCGGCAGTGTATCTGCTGTGGACATGGATATCGTCTATGAAGCCGGAGGATATTCAAATAAAGAGATAAAGCTGATGAACAAGATAAATACTATGCTTGCCAATCATGATCAGAGCACGCTCGACATATCCTCATATGATCTGAGCTTCGATGAATTTGAAGATCTGTACGGCACTGTCGTGTTCAATCATCCCGAATACTATTATGTCAGCATGGTAAGTGCAAAGCTTGAATACAAGACAAAGAAGCACGTTCTCAAATTCACTCCGATATATACAAGATCTTCTGCATATGCTAAGAAAATGAGCAAAGAGATAGAGGCTGAAGCTGACAGGATAATCGCAGGCATAGACAGCCGTATGACCGATCCGGAGAAGGTGCTCTACATACACGATGCCATAGTAGGTCTGTGCGATTATTACGAGGGCTCCACCGGAAATATCGGCAGGAGCATACATTCCACGCTTGTCGGAAAGTCAAGCGTATGTGTAGGCTACGCCCTCACCTTCCAGTATTTTATGGACAGGCTCGACATACCCTGTATCTGCATCACAAACGAAGATCATATATGGAATATGGTACAGATAGACGGCAACTGGTATCATGTAGATACTACATGGGATGACATGAATTCAGAGTCGCCCAATTTCGTTATGCATGATATGGTCCTGCTGAGCGAATATGCACTTGACACATCTGCTGTCCAGCACAGCAAATGGCGCTACGGCATGGTGGCAGATTCTCCCAAATTTGATGATATGTTCTGGAACGAAAGCACATCAAAGATAAACTACCTCAACGGCTACTGGTACTATAATACATTCTCCGGCTTCTACAGATACAGCTTCAAGACAAAAAAAGCCGAAAGGATATTCACAAAGTCATCTGTATGGCATCCGGGCGGAAAGGCACTGTATGTCAGCTTCGGAAAGAACATTATCGTCGGAGATACTATATGGTTCTCCACAGATAAAGACGTATACAGATATGATCCTGCTTCCGGTCAGACAAAGCTCATGTGCAGTCTCCAGCTTACAGGCAACGATCAGATATATGAGCTCGATGTCAAGGGAAGCGACCTGCTCGTTTACTACTCCGATGATTTTGAAAAGGCAAAGAAGCATGTGAAGAAATTCCCGCTCAAGGTATCCTCTGCCGAGAGCTCTGGCAAAATGGCTATCGAAGTCGAATCCGACAGCACCACATTCACATTGTCGTGGAATGACAGCATCGTGGCCGAAAAATACTATATATACCGCTATGACAAGAAGGCTAAGAAGGCCGCTCTCATATACAAGACGATAGATTCGTCCGTAACATTCCGCAAGAACGCAGATCAGGACAATTATATGTATGCGGTCAAGGTACTTACTGCAGAAGGTCTCAGCGATTATTCCGAGTGGAAGACCGTATAAACATAACGGGGTGGGCATATGCATATCGCAGTTATCTCAGACACGCATGATCTGCTCCGCAGTGAAGTAATGAAAACAGTGTCCGACTGTGATGCCGTGATACACGCAGGAGATATATGCACGCAGGCGATACTTGATCGCTTCGACAAGCCTCTTTATGCTGTAAAGGGAAATGCGGACAAGGGGCTCGATCTTCCTCTGACACGTCAGATATCCCTTGAGGGAGCGGATGTCTGTATCGCTCACCGAATAAAAGACCTGCCCGTCAGTGATTCGGACATCATCATAACCGGACATACTCACCGATTCAGGGCATATAAGGACTACGGGCGGCTCTTCCTCGATCCGGGGAGCTGCGGGCCCGGTCGGCTGTTCCTTCCTGTTACAATGGCAGTTATCACTATCGGCAGCACGATCTCGGCAGAAAGGATAGACATACATGAGGCGCAAATAGCCGACAAGGCCTCTGTCACTCCAAAGCTGATACGGGCTGTATGCAGCGATGCCGACAAAGGACTTGCCCCCGATGATATCTCATCCAAACGCGGCATCTCCCGCGAACTTGCCGAACAGATAGTACGGCTATATGTCACCCATCCCGGGGTAGATGCAGACGGCATCATGACCAAGCTCGGGCTGTAAAAATACTCCATAGCTTCCGTTCGGAAGCTATGGAGTTTGTTTTTTTCGCATACTCTTGACAAAGCGGGATATGATATATAACATATGCCTTAAACCATCACGGAACGTGTGGAGCTTTGAGGTCCTGTTATATCTGCACTTTCTCAGCACAGCAGGACACTGTTCTATCCTAAGATGCTTTTCTGCGGCTTCGGCAATAAACTCTGTGGCAAATTCCATACCCGGCGATCTTAGCTGCATCTTTTCCGCAGCTGACCTCGTCAGGCCGCGTATGCCGCAGTGAAAATCGTATACCTTCACCCCGAAAGCAGCCCTGCCGAGTGCCGAAAGGAATTTTATGCCTGCGGGATGCACGGCGGGCATCGCCCCATCTTCTATGCCTCCTGCAAACCTATCACCTATCATCACGTCGCATTTGCCTTGTGAGAGCGGATCGTAGAATCTGTCAAGAGACGAAAGATCGTATGTGGTATCACAGTCTGCAAATACAATGACCTTTCCTCTTGTGCAGGATATGCCTGCCCTCAAAGCCCTGCCATAGCCCTTATTCGGCACATGCACCACCACTGCGCCGTGCGACTGTGCGATGTATGCGGATTTATCGGTACTGCCGTTATCTGCGACTATTATTTCGGCTTTAAGCCCTTTCCGCTCTATATATCCTCTTGCTTCATCAATGCATATACCGACGGTGTTTTCTTCATCAAGGCATGGCATGACGACCGAAAGATCGAGTATTTCTTTTCTTCTCATCTTCATATACATCATCCTAAAACAAGCTTATCCCACATCATGCTTTATCACTTCGCTGTATACAGAATCACCGTGATGCATCGAAAGCTCATCGTATATCATTTCGATCTGGAACTCATTCATTCGTATGCTGCAGCTTTTTTCGTTGTCATGTCCGTCAAGATATCTCACTATAATATAATGATCGGTGTGTGTACCGAGATACACGCCGTTGCCGTAACACTTCGTGGCTTTTGAATGGCGGCTCACATCAAGTATACGGTGGTTGTCTATTGCGGATATGCCGCCGAGATCATACATCACGGTATAACCGGCACCTATATTGATACCGCTTTTCTCCGCAAACATCCCGTCTTCCCTGAAAGCAAGGCATTTTCCTTCCATATAGGAGCGCTCTATATCCTCATAGCAGTTGTGGTATTCACGCATAAACCGCGCTACCGGGGTATCATACAGTTTCTTTATTCCCCACAGCAGGAATATCGCTCCGCCTATTGCAAGGAAAACATTCGCAGAAACTTCACCGCTTTTCCATATAAGCGCAGGGATAAAGAATGCGCATGCGATCACTGTCATAATGACACCTGATATCCTGAAATAATTCCTGTAAAGGTCGGCTTTCATGGAATGTTCCTTTACCGATGAAAAATCGTGCTTTCGTATATATTCGAGATATTTTTCCCGCCATATCGGATCATGATAGTATTCATCGCTCTCGATCTCTTCCTTCAGCGTGTCTGCTCGTTTTTTCGCACGCTCCTCAAGCACGAAGGTCAAAGCGATGACAGCTGCTATAAGAAGCGACAATAATGCTGCAGGGATAACAGACATCCCGTGATAAAGAAACAGTACGAAAGCAACGGGCAGCCCGAGGAATAAAGATATTATCCGTGTTTTCTTGGCAGGTACGCTTGGAGATGATATCGCAGACAATATTTCCCTGAATCTGTTCATTATATCTGCCCCCTTTTTCACTACTATATTATACATCATAACATCATAAGTGTCAAGTCGGCACGGCCGACAACGATTTTGTTCATCTTAACAGAGAGAAAACCCGGGATGCTTACACTGTCACTTATTCCCTCATCATGATTTGCTGTGTGATATTTTATATAAAACAAGCTGTAAAGTCTATCATATGCGTTATATTGTAAATAGCTTTGTGAATTTATACTAAATACACAAAATAAATTCGTTCATCTTGACAAAAATGTTCAATTGCAATAACGATAAAAAATAAAAAAAACTTGATTTTGTAGAATATATATGGTATAATACTATTAGTTATGTATAAAAATGGGGCGGTATGGTCTGCTTTCAGACAGACCTGACGGGAGAGTTTGAAATGATAAAGAGTATGACCGGTTTTGGCAGAGCACAGGCTGTGCTTGACGGCAGGGATATCACGGTTGAGCTGCGGTCGGTAAATCATAGATATTACGAGTTTTCTTCCCGTATACAAAGGACATATGGCTTCCTTGAAGAAAAGCTCAAATCATATATAAACGACAAGATCTCCCGCGGCAAGATAGAAGTATCCGTAATAATTGCTGCGGCAGAGGCTGCTGATACGGTGATCGAGGTCAATATGCCCGTTGCAAAGGGTTATGTGGATGCTCTTCGCCGTGCAAATGAAGAACTGCGTCTCTCCGATGACATCACTCTTTCTCAGCTCATGCGCATGCCCGATGTATTCAATGTGCGCAAATCCGCCGAGGACGAGGATCAGATCTGGGAGGATGTGCGCAAGGTCACTGATGATGCGCTTTCACGGTTCATTGCGATGCGCGAGACCGAGGGCGCGAAAATGCGTGAAGACATACTTGAAAGGCTTGACGAGATAGAACGCCTTGTGTACGAGATAGAAAAACTCTCCCCTCAGTCGGTGGAAAACTACAGGAACAGGCTTTATCAACGGCTTTGCGAAGTGCTTGAAGATAAGGATATAGACGAACAGCGAATAGTTACCGAGGCTGCTGTTTTCGCGGATAAG
>JAFPPJ010000114.1 GCA_017410745.1 Oscillospiraceae bacterium | reverse complement strand
GGCAGCATATCCTCGCTCAGCTCACATATATCCGAGATAAAGCTCTGCCCGTAGAAACTGCGCATCCCCAGCTTATGCAGCATGAAATGGTTTATCGTGGTGTCCGAAAACCCGAGGAACACCTTGCCCGCCGCGTGTTTCACAGCCCTTTCAAGCTCACCGCTGTCAAACAGGTACGGCAGCAGGCGGAACGTATCATCACCGCCTATCGCACAGAGTATCATGTCCGTTTCGGGATCTGACAGCGCCTGCAGGAAGTCCTCCGCCCGCTTTTCCGGATGCTCGCGCAGATACATCTCACCTTTGAGTGCATTGTCCGTGAACTTTATCCCGAGCCCCATCTCTCTGAGCCTGCGGATACCGATGTCCACTTCAAATTTCAGGAAGTCCTCGCCGAGTATGCCGCTCGACAGGCTTACTATCGTCACATTTCTTATCATAATATCCCCCATGTATGCAAACCGCCCCGATGGTTTTTGATCATCGGGGCGTGGATGCTTGTCTTGTGCGTCGTGCGCTTACTTTATCAGTATACTATCACAACGGGAGTGCCGTTGTAGAATGCGCTCTGACTGGATGCTACATTGCCATTGTTATAGGAAGAAGAACCTATTACAACATGGCCTGTGAGATCCTCTACCCATACCCAGCCGTAGCCGTATGTGCTCTGGCTGTCGTATCTCTCGTAGTACTTGCCCACCAGAGTATCATTTGCTCTTACATCATATACTGCGGAATAGGAGTTAAGATCGGTGCTGCTGCTTGTAGGCTTGATAGAGTAGCCCATATTGACCAGCTTGTATCTTACATTCTCGAAATCCTTGCGAAGCTTGCCTTCTACCTCGACCTGGCTTCCACCGTTCTCATAGAATGCAGTTGCGTTCACTGTGCCCCACTTAGGCTGTTCTGTAGTAGTGACAACGACCTGATCCTTGCCGAATACTACGTTGCCGCGCATATCTTCCATCCATACCCAGCCGTCGCCTACAGAGCCGTTCTGTACATACTTCTCATAGAATATGTATACCAGCTCGTCATTGTATCTTACTTCGTACTGGCCAACATATGTGCGCACGTCATTGGTGCTGTCAACAGGCTTGAACTTGTAGCCGAGGTTGATTATCTTGAAGCGTACCTTCTCGAAATCTGCATCGAGCTTGCCCTTGAGCTCGGTAGCTGTATAGCCTGTCTCACGGAATACGGTGGTCACGCCCTTGGGAAGCTTGGGAAGCTCACCTGCCTGCTGTGTCTTCTTGGTAGTGGTCTTCTTTGTGGTAACAGGCTTTTTGGTAGTCTCTGCCTTCTTGGTCACAGCGGTCTTCTTGGATTGCTTGGGAGTAGCGGATACCTTGTCGGATACTGCTGCTTCCTTATAGGTCTTGCCGTACTTTACAAGGGAAGATACCTTGAAATAGTACTTCTTGTTGGTCTTGAGACCTGTGATGGTGGTAGATGTGGAAGAAGCCTTGATAGTCTTTATCTTGACAAATTTCTTCTTTGTAGCGTCATACTGATATACACGGTATGCATCTGCTCCGTCTGCCTCATCCCATGAAAGGGTGACGGAAGTGCTTGTTACGGATACTGCCAGATTCTCGGGAGCCTCTGCTTCTGCTGCTGCCTCAACTACTGATGTAAGAGAATATTCTGCCGGGAGCGCTGTAAATCCTATCGACATGATAGCCGCAAGAGCAAGCGCCGAAAAGCGTGAAGATCTCATATTTTTTCCTCCTTTGCGGCTGTGCCGCATTTTTGATGATATTTAGATTTTACCATATATTTTTTAACTCTTATAACCATAATTATGAATATTTTAAAAATTATTCAAAATTTCAGGCACGCAAAACACCGCCCGCTCCCGGGCGGTGATCATTACATAAGCGAGGATACCATATTTTCCATTTCCTCAAGGCTCATGGAGCAGTCGGAACTTACGGTATAGCTGTAATTGCCGCTTCTCCAGCTTGCACGGTAATATCCCGAGCAAGTGCCGCGGAGCTGTACCTCACAGCCGTCTATCTCCTCGGTGAGCTGCGCATTGAATGCCTCGTTCTCAGAAACATCGTCAGCCTTAGACTTGCTTATGGATATCTCCTCACCGGATGCACCGGTGTATCTCACGGTAATCCTGCCGTTGTCAAAAGCAGCGTCGATCTCATCCACGCCCTCGGGGACATTTATCTCAAAGCCTGCCTGCTTTTCAATAGCAGCAAGGCTCTCAAAGGTCTGTGCATTTGCGGTGATGCTCAGCACTGCCGAGAATATAAGCGAAAGTATAACTGCGATTATAGTTGATATGAACTTTATTGCTTTCATAATGTACCTCCCGTGGGCGTTTGTGCGCGTTTGTACATTTAACCGAATGAAAAGCAAAAAAGTACCATGGTATATAAATTTTTCAGGACTCCTTTTTCATCACATCATAGCACAGATGATCACCGCCGTTCGTGTCTATGACATGATAGCCCGTCTCATGGTAGCCTCTTTTAAGATATATAGACTTTGCGGAAAGGGATGCGTCTATCACTATCTCATCGAAGCTGCCCGATATCTCCGTCTCGGCGAAGTCCAGCAATTCCCTGCCGTACCCATGCCCCTGGAATGACGGCAGAACGAAAAGTCTGCATATCTCATTCTGTCTCAGGGTGACTGTGCCTGTGATATTCCCCTCATCCTCGCAGAGATAGACGATGCCGTCCGAAATATCATTCATTATATGCTCATCGCTGTGATGCTCCAGGAAGAAGCGCACCGCTCCCTCGGGATAATAGTGCGGATATATCTCACTTATCGTGTCATGCGTGATGGCCTTGACCGTCTGCGCATCCTCCATAGCTGCCTTTCTTATCATGGTATGCCCCTTTCTTCAGGCTGCCCTGTTCACAGCCCACAATACATATGTTATCACCGATGCCCCCGCCGTCATCGCAAGCAGAGCCACAGGCATATATTTCATCCCGCCCGACAGGAAGCCGTACCAGTCATGCTCGGGCGCGACCTTTCCGTTTTCCGCATGGCGTATGGCGTTTATCATATATCCCACCGCATACACTGCGAAATGCGAAAGCCCCCACAATGCTCCTGCAGCCGTGATCTGCGTCGTTCTTTCAAGCAGGCAGAAGGACACTATCGCAGTCAGCGGCACTATCAGATGAAGCAGAAGATTCGGCCCCTTGAGCAGCACTGCCAGGTCGTGGAATACCACGGGCCACAGGAACAGGAACACCGTCAGCAGTGTTATAGTCACACCTATCGTACCTATCAGCTTCAGTATGCATATCCACTGCGGCAGTTCTCCTGTATGCTGCATCCTTGCGACCGCATATATCACTGCAGTAACGCCGTAGAGCACATTCGACTGTGTGGTGAAGAATTTGAACACAGAGACGAACTTCTCCTTCGGCTCGCCCTCCGTCTCTTTGAATATGCCGACTACGCCTATGACCACAAGCACTGCTCCTATCAAATTCACCGCTGCTGCTATAATATTCTGCATACTATCCCCTCCACAGGCAGGCTAAGCCTGCACCCGTCTCCGATGTTTGCGTTATAGTTTTTTGTCTATTGTATTTATCCTTATTATATGGTATACTTGTTACAGACGTCTGTGTATACGGACAGGAAGACGGTGATACCATGTCATATGTTGATCTTAATATACATACAGAATACAGTCTGCTTGAAGGTGCGTGCAGGATAGCGGATATGGTGAGCTATGCAAAGAGCCTCGGCAAAACTGCCCTCACCCTTGCCGATACCTGCAATATGTTCGCGGCAGTGCGCTTTTACGATGAATGCACCGCTCACGGCATAAAGCCCATAATAGGCTGTGAGATATGTGTTGACGGAGACAGGCGCATATCCGGCGCTCTGCCCCGCATCACCCTGCTGTGCAAGGACAGTGAGGGCTACCGCAGTCTGTGCAGGCTCAATACCCTGTCCTATGCGGACGAAACCATGCCGCACATCAGTATGAAAATGCTCCGCGAGCACAGCAAAGGGCTCATATGCCTTATCGGAGGCGAGGGCAGCGAGCTTTACCGTCTGCTGTCCGACCGCGACGATGCCGCATATTCCGAGGCTAAGGCCTATCTTGATATATTCGGTGAAGACCTGTATCTTCACATCGACCCGGTATATGACACATCCGTCTATGTGCAGGATGCACTTTTCCGTCTTTCCACAGACCTTGGCATACCCGCTGCAGCAGTATGCCGCACGCTGTATCTTCGCCGCACCGATCAGGACATACAGCGCATACTCTCATCCATAGGCGACCGTCCCGCCGCCGGAAGAGGGCATCATCTCCATACCGAGGAGGAAATGCTCGCACTGTTCCCCGACCATCCCGAGGCGGTGCATAATACCGCCATTATCGCAGATAAATGCCATTTTGAGATGGAGTACGGACACTTTCATCTCCCGAGATACGATCTCACCCCTGCACAGCTGGATATGTGCGGCGGAGACAGCCGTGTATTCTTCCGCCGTCTCTGCACCGCGGGGCTGAAAAAGCGCTACGGCACGCCCTCACAGGAGCTCATCTCCCGTCTTGACTACGAGCTCGATGTGGTGACGCGAATGGGCTACACCGACTACTATCTTATAGTATGGGACTTCGTCTCATTCGCCAAGGCTCACGGCATCCCCGTAGGCCCCGGCAGAGGCTCGGGAGCGGGCTCTCTTGCTGCCTACTGCATAGGCATCACGGACATAGACCCCATCAGATACGGTCTGCTCTTTGAGCGCTTCCTCAACCCCGAAAGGGTATCCATGCCCGATTTCGATATAGATTTCTGCTATGAGCGCAGGCAGGAGGTCATAGACTATGTGGTGCGCCGCTACGGAGCGGACAGAGTGGCTATGATAGTGACCTTCGGCACACTTGCGGCAAAGGCAGCCGTGCGCGATATAACAAGGATTCTTGGCAAGCCCTATGCGGTAGGCGACCGAATATCACGGTGCATACCCTCATTCGTGCATATCTCTCTTGATGATGCACTCGCATCCTCGGAGGAGCTGCGCTCCTACTATGAGAGCGATGCAGATGCCCGCGAGGTCATTGACACCGCCAGATATATAGAAGGTATGCCCCGCAATACCTCCACCCATGCCGCAGGCGTGGTGATATGCGATGCACCCGTCAGCGACTATGTGCCTGTCATCGTGCGTGACGGAATGGCCGCCACACAGTACACGATGACCGATCTTGAAAAGACTGGGTTGCTGAAAATGGACTTCCTCGGCCTGAGAAATCTCACAGTGATACATGACTGCAAGGAGTATGTGAAGCAGCGCTGCCCGTCATTTGACGGGAATATCCCCGACGATGACGCCGCCACCTATGATATGCTCTCTTCGGGCGACACCCTCGGCGTATTCCAGTTTGAAAGTGCGGGTATGACCGAGCTGCTGCGAAAGTTCCGTCCCCGCTCCATAGAAGACCTCACCGCCGCCCTTTCGCTCTACCGCCCCGGGCCTATGGACAGCATACCGCGGTATCTCTATAACCGTGAGCATCCCGACAAGGTAACATACAGACACCCCTGTCTTGAACCGATACTGCGCCTTACCTACGGCTGCGTGGTATATCAGGAGCAGGTAATGCAGATATGCCGCGTTATGGCGGGGTACTCCTACGGCCGCGCAGACCTTGTGCGCCGTGCCATGTCCAAGAAGAAGGCAGACGTTATGGAGAAGGAACGCCCCGCATTCATCGAAGGTGCGGTGAATAACGGCATAGACAGCCGTATCGCCGCCGAGGTATTCGACGAGCTGTCGGGCTTTGCATCCTACGCCTTCAACAAGTCCCATGCCGCCGCCTATTCCGTTGTGGCGTACACCACCGCATATCTCAAATGCCATTACCGCAAGGAGTATATGGCAGCCCTCATGAGTGCATTCTCCGGACATCAGGGCAAGGTATCGGAATGTATGTCATACTGCAGACGGCACGGCATTCCCATACTGCGCCCCGACATAAACGAGAGCGGCACGGGCTTCACGCCCTGTGACGAGGGCATACGCTTTTCCCTGCTGTGCGCCAGGAATATCGGCTGGAACACCGTGCGTGATATGACCGAAGAGAGAAAGAAGGGCAGATTTACGTCCCTGTCAGACCTTGCAGGCAGAGTACAGCTCTCCCGCAGGACAGCGGAGAGCCTTATAAAATGCGGCGCGCTCGACGGGATGCCCCATACCCGCCGCACATATCTTGAGAACCTTGACGGCCTGCTCTCATCCGCAGGACAGTTCACACGAGACCGCATCGAGGGTCAGCTCGACTTCTTCAGCAGTGCCGGACATACGCAGACCGAGAGCCTGCGGGAGCTGCCGGAATATCCTCATGAGATACTCCTTGCACAGGAGCATGAGATACTCGGGATGTATGTCACGGGTCATCCCCTTGACGATGCGCTGATGTACGCCGCTGCGGCAGGCATACCCGATATACAGGGCATGAGCCGCCGCGCAGGGGATACGGTGCAGTTCGTATGCACCCTTGACAGTATAAAGGAACACACCGCAAAGAGCGGTGAGCTGATGGCATTTGCACAGACAGGCGACCGATACGGCACAGCCGAGGTGGTGCTGTTCCCTGCGGTGTATCGTGACGCAAGGCCGTTTCTCAAGCCCGATGCCCGTATATTCATACGCGGGCGGTTATCACAGCGTGACAGGGATATGAATGTCATCGCAGATACAGTCATGACCGCAGACGAATTCATGCACAGCTTTGACAGCGGCACGCTGTATATCCGCGTCAACAGCAATGACATGGCATCCCTCGATGAATGCACCCGCATACTCGAGGGCGCACAGGGGACTTGCAAGGTGCTGTTCGTGCTCGAGGATCTCAGAAAGACCATCGTACACCGCCGCATCACCTCATGCACTCTTTCGCCGAAGCTGCTTCACGACCTCTCCGCCCACGCTGCACTTTTCCTGAAATAGCGCTATATATCGGCGTTGTCGCTGTCCACCTTGTCAAATATCCCGCTTGCCACCCAGCTTATGGTGTACATCACCAGCACAGGCCCTACGAGAAGTCCTATTATTACGGTCTGCATATTCCACATGAACACCGCACATTCTATGGCCACTGCGATGAGCAGCAGCAGTGAGCGCAGAAAGAACTTCATCGACAGGCGGAATGAATTGCGTATAGTCTTCATCAGCGTGTTCTCATACCTTGCCATGAGCGGGAACGCATACAGCAGGGAGAATGAGAATATGTATATGGCAAGCACCGCTATGATAAGGAACATCACGCTCCCGCCGCCCGGGACATTGAGCAGCTGCAGGTCAAGATATACCGCCCATGCGCACAGTGCGGTTATGAAGGTCATGGCTATGCCCTGCCTGAGGTTCGCCTTGAATGCGGCGAAGAATTCATGAGCTATGCGCCCCTCCCTGTCCTTCACCATTTTAAGCGTCACAGTGAAGGCGGCTGCAGTGGATGCACCTATGGTTATCACCGGCAGACTGCACAGGAGCCACAGCAGCTCGAGCTTCACGCAGTCCGTGAAGCGCACCATGAATCTGTACAGCTTCCCGTCCGGGGAAAATATCTTCATCTGATCCCCTCTTTAAAAAAGGTCTTTTCGCATCTCTTTTGCGGCAAATCTGCCCTCGAGCTTCTGACCGGGCACATCGGGATGCAGCCCGTCACGCAGATATCTGCCGGGAGCGCCGATATTCTCGAACTTCTCGCATATGCCGCATCCGTGATAGCAGTCTATTACCTGTGCGGACATCTCACCTGCGATATAGCGCAGATTTGCTATTATTCTCCTGTTCTTCGCGTTCATCTCGGGGTCGCCCGTCTGAAGCGGCATGAGCACGAATATGCGGCATTCGGGGAATTCCTCCATGATGCGCTGTATGCACCATCTTACCGCTCCCGACTCATTATACAGATCCACCTCATCGAGCGTCTTCTTCATGAGGGCTCTGTCAGCATCACCGATATATTCGGGAGAATCGTTGGTGCCCATGGCAAAGGCAAATACATCCGGCACAGGTGCGATGCCCTTCTTCACGTCGTCGATATATCTCTGGATGTGTACCACAGCGCAGTTGTTGGCGCGCTTCTGCATCTCATTCACATCATCAGTGGGCTCCCAGCCGTCGCTTATGCCCGCAAAGGCGGGATCGCTGTAGTCCTGCGTGGATACTATCGTGCCGTTCACGTCTATCCTGCGCTTGTACCATACAGC
>JAFPPJ010000113.1 GCA_017410745.1 Oscillospiraceae bacterium | reverse complement strand
TGAATATCATAAAGAAAAATGCGGCCGAGGAAAAGGTCGGAGAGTTCATAGATAAGGCATTCACTGATTATGCTGAAGCGAATGATGTGAAGCTGAATTATGAGGAGTACTGGTTCGTTGCAGAAGACGATTCCGGAGAAGTGATCGGATCGGTCACAGGACGTGCATATTACAATGAAGTGCATATCGGAGATCTGATAATAGACAAAAAATACAGAGGGCAAAGCATCGGTACAAAGCTTGTGATGGCGGTGGAAGAAGAGTACAGGGGCAAAGGATTCGAGAAGATCACATTGACTACATTTGGATTTCAGGCTCCCGATTTTTATAAAAAGCTGGGTTATACTCTGGAATTTGTCCGCGAAGACAAGGATCCCAAACTGTCAAAGTATTTCTATTGCAAGTCATTGTAACATGAATGCCGGGTAAACCTGCAGAGGAGAAGAATGATGATAGAAACGGAAAGGCTCCTGCTGCGGGAGTATACGATGGATGACTATGATGCCCTGTATGAAATAATGTCGGATGCGGAGACGATGAAACATTACCCCGCACCCTTCGATGAAGCGAGAACAAGACGCTGGATCGAATGGAATATGGAGAACTACGCCCGTTACGGCTTCGGGCTGTGGGCTGTTGTGCTCAAAGACACAGGAGGGTTTATCGGAGACTGCGGCATCACCATACAGAATATCGATGGGGATATGCTGCCGGAGATAGGATACCACATCCATAAAAGCTACCAACGGCGCGGCTTTGCCAAGGAAGCAGCACGGGCAGTGCGGGACTGGGCTTTTGAGAATACCGCGTATGATACGCTATACTCGTATATGAAATATACAAATGTGGGGTCTTACTCCACGGCGACAGCCATCGGCATGAAGAAAGTGAAGGAGTATCCCGACCCGAAAAATACTGTCTCCTATGCATATGCGGTCACGCGGGGAGAATGGGAAAACTGTCGGGCGTGTGACTCTCTGACCGATGGGGAAAGGAAAACGTATGCATTTAAAAAGGCTTGGCATAGATGATAAGGAGATCATAAAGGATGTCTTTGTAAGTGTATTCACAAAGGAGCCGTGGAACGATGACTGGTCGGACGGTGAGCAGCTCGATATGTATATCACCGATCTCATAGGCCAGGGATATTCACTGACCTACGGCCTGTATGACGGCGGCGAACTGATAGGCATTTCCATGGGGTATATCAAACACTGGTATACGGGCACTGAATATATCATCAATGAACTATGCATCAGAACAGAACGACAGGGAGCGGGTGCAGGCACATTCTTCATATCGGAGATGGAGAAGGCTATAAAGGAACTGGGACTGCGGCAGATATTCCTGCTGACGGACAAGGATGTCCCGGCGTATGACTTCTACAGGAAAAACGGTTTTGTTGAAGTTACGAACATAGCTTCCTTTGCAAAGATGATATGAACACTCATCAGAGGAGGAAAAATGGAACTGAAAAAGCTGACGGAGCATATATGGTATATGCCCTATGAATCGGAAAGAGACCGTCCCAATCTCGCATATATAAAGGGGAGCAAACTGAGTGTCGCTGTGGATGCGGGGCATTCCGCCGCTCATATCAGGGAGTTCTATTCGCTTCTGGAAAAAGAGGGACTGCCGCTGCCGGATATAACGGTGCTCACGCACTGGCACTGGGATCATACCTTTGCCATGCACGCCGCAAGCGGTATATGCATGGCAAATACGCTGACAAATGAGCATCTTGCGGAGTGGAAGGAAAAGATCGCGAGAGAGGGCACTGAGGGATTCTTTGCTTTGCATGAGAGCATCAGGAAGGAATACAGCGAAAACAAGGAGGTCATAGTGAAGACCGCCGATATCGTTTTCTCGGGCGAGGTATCCGTTGACCTCGGCGGGCTGCATGTCAGGATCATGCAGGCTCAAGCACCGCATACAGAGGATTCGACGCTTGTATATGTATGCGAGGACAGGACGCTGTTTCTCGGAGATGCCGCAGGCAGCGAATTTTTCACCGGTGTGAGAGACGAGCGCCTGTGCAGGAAGCTCTGTGACACTATCAGGAGCATAGACCCGCAGATATGCGTGGAAGGTCACTGGGTGCCCACAGACATGGAGGATACGCTGAACGACCTGATAAACGGATAACTAAACGGCGTGCTGCCTTGTTGGCAGCACGCCGGTTTTGTATGCGGTCAGCTTGTTATGACTTTCAGGCATTCCCTGTACAGTCCTGCGGTAGCCTCCGCGATAT
>JAFPPJ010000112.1 GCA_017410745.1 Oscillospiraceae bacterium | reverse complement strand
GGCGATATTCGATGCCGTCACGGACTTGCCCTCGGACGCATTTCCCGATGTTACCGCGATTATCTTTCTGTCGCTCACCGCAAGGGAGAACATGATGCTTGCACGTATCGCCTTATATGACTCGGACACCGCAAACGGCATCTTGCCCGAAAGCAGCGTACTTTCCTCATCGAGCAGAGTATCCTTCCTGCCCGTATGCTTCTTGCCCTGTGCGCCGTGCACCTCGGGTATATCGCCGAGGAAGGGCACCTTGAACTGCTTTATGTCCTCTTCCGTCTCAACGGAGTGATCGAACAGGAATATAAGCACATATATTCCGCATATCAGCACGAAGCCGAGCATGCCCGCAATGGCGGTATTCTTCATCACATTAGGCTCGGACGGCGATGTAGGTATCTCCGCCGCACTTATCGCTTCGACAGAGCCCGCGCCTACCATTCTGATGAGGTAATCCGGAGCTATGATATTGTATGTGTCGCATATAGCCGCCGACACGAGCGGATCGGTGGTCTTTGCGGATATCACGAGTATCTCCGTGTTGCCGTCGGAGTTCATGGATATGCACGACTGCAGGCGGCCTACGGGCACCTTGCCGTCAACGAGGTTGAACGCACGGCTCATCTGCTCCTCATTGAGCCTGTTGGGGAGCGCATCCGCAACTTCCTTTATTACAGCCCTGTTCTGGAGTATCGCGATATATGTCGATACCAGCGATCTCGATACGCTCAGGTCTGCGTTGCTTATCTTCTCCGAGCCAAGATCCACGTTCCTGACATAGAGATATGTCTTCGCTGTATACTTCTCCGGTATGAACAGCTTGGTACCCACAAAGCCCGCAGCAGCAAAAGCTACCGTGACCGCAGCGATAACGAGGATATGGCTCATGAGCATCATAAACAGCTCGACGAGGTCTATCTCCGTCTCATTATTGTTCTGCGCCTGATTATCCAAAGCTCATCGCCCCTATATTAAGATCTTAACGTCAAATTCCAAAAAAGTTCCAATCTATATTATATCACAGAAATATACACCTTGTCAACGATTAAATCCGACAAATAATCCGTCATACTCCCCAAAATTACGCACATCGTCGACCTCGCTTTAGTACTGTGCATATGAAAAAGCCGCACATGATGTGCGGCTTGGAATATGTTATGCTATTACTTGTTAAGAAGCTTTGCGAGCTGGGACTTCTTCCTTGCAGCCTTGTTCTTGTGCATGATGCCCTTGGAGCAAGCCTGGTCAACCTTCTTTACTGCATATGCTACAGACTCAGCTGTAGGCTCTGCCTCTGCCTTCTTGAGGACAGTCTTGAGATTGGACTTGATCATCTTGTTGCGGAGAGTCTTCTTCTTGATAACTTCTACTCTCTTCTTAGCGGACTTGATATTTGCCATTATAGTAACCTCCTGAATATATCTGTATCTTATATATCGGACGACCGCCGTGAAAAAGCCATAGACACGCAGACTGGCTTTAACCGAACGTAATGACCCGTTCAAATCACGCCTGTTCCTGTTCCGAGGGGCCCACTTGTCGGCCCGAGCCCATCAGAGCAAAGAATATTATACCATATATCGCACCGCAATGCAATAGTCTATTTTGCACAAACTTTCGCTGTAAAAGCCGTCATTCACCGCTCTTCTCCATATATTCACGGTACGCCTGCTCGCCGAAGAACTCATCGAGCTCCTTCACCGATATGGAATAGTCGTCCCCTACCTTTATGTACTCATTTATCCTGCCGTCATCTATGGCCTTCTCTATGATCGCAGGGGTCACGCCGAGATATTCCGCCGATTCCTTCACGTTCATATACTGACGCTGACCGGGCTCACGCACCGACAGATTGGACGGTGCCGTATAGCTTGATGCAAATTCCTTCTTCTCCACCGTCTCTGTCAGCTTCTTCACCGAGCCGCTCACTGCCGAGCCTGCGATTATCATGCACACGCCGAGTATGAATGACGAGATTATGACCGCGCCGCCGACACCTACGTTCCTCACCGGTGCAGACGATCTGCGGGTGCGCTGAACATTACGATCCATAGGATCACACCTTCCTTATAATATTCCCCTTCAGGCAGAGGGCATGCTCCGCCTGCCTTCATACGGTTATACTGTAAGTATATATCCGCCTCAAGTATACCCATAATCAAGTATACTATAAGAATTGCAATATGTCAACATATTTTTGGGCGCTTCATCCCCAAATTTTGGCATATTGCATCATGATATCCCCCGCCGCATACGATCATCCGCATGATACGACGTTTTCATCTCATTTTAATATTCTTTCAGTAGCATATCACATCGTTTTCACAATAGGGGGTTAAGATATTATCAGAACAAAGGAAAGGAGTTCCCCCATAGATACTCCTTACGAAAGGATGACTTTTATGTACGAAAGCAATTATAACTATATCGATGTACCGACAGAAGAAAAAAAGAAGAAGAGCGGTGCAGGCAAGACCATAGCAGTCATTCTTGCAGCAGCAGTCGCAGGCGGAGCCTCGGGCTTCGGCGGAGCATACCTCCAGAAGAGCATGGTGCCTGAGACGGCTGAGGTAGCAGAAGCACCTGCCGCTGCAACCATACCCACACCTGCACTTGCAAGCATACCCACCGATGATGCTGTAGTCACAAACACCGCAGTAACATCCGCAGGTCAGCTCACCACCAAGCAGATAGTAAAGAAAGTAACTCCCTCTGTGGTAAGCGTCAAGGCCACCAACAATAACGGCAGCGGCGGCACGGGCACAGGCATAATACTCAGCGCAGACGGCTATATCATAACCAATGCCCATGTAGTACAGAGCACCTCACAGGAATTTGTAAATGACGACAGCGACGGATGGGGCAATGACGATATATTCAGATACTTCTTCGGCGGCGGCTCATACCGCAACGTGACCAAGAATGCAGACAAGGTCACCATCGTTCTCTCCGAAGATGACTCCAAGGAATTCGATGCCGAGATAATCGGTGCGGACACTTCCTCCGACATAGCCGTGCTGAAGATAGACCCCGCAGACACCAAGCTCACACCTGCTGATTTCGGCGACTCCAACGACCTTGAGATGGGCGATACCGCCATTGCGGTAGGATATCCCTTAGGTCTCGGCCTCTCCGTATCACAGGGCATAATCTCCGGCCTTAACAGGACGCTCGACGTTGAGCTGTCCACAGGCGGTGCCGCATCCGTCACACTTATACAGACCGATACGCCTATCAATGCAGGCAACTCCGGCGGCCCTCTGGTAAATGCATTCGGTCAGGTAGTGGGCATCACCTCCTCCAAGCTCGTACAGTCGAGCATAGAGGGTCTTGCATTTGCGATACCCATCAGCGATGCGATGCCTATAATCAGCGACCTCATGAATCAGGGCTATGTCACCAACACCACTCCTCAGATAGGCATAACAGGCTCTAATATCAACAACTCCATCAAGAGATACTATTCTCTCCCCGTTGACAGCGGCGTTATGGTAGTATCCGTCAGCGAAGGCGGCGGCGCAGAGGCTGCAGGCATTGAAGCGGGCGATGTTATAGTAGCTGCCGACGGCAAGGACGTCAAGACCATGGAAGACCTTACCGAGATCAAGAGCGGCAAGAAGATAGGCGACACCATCACGCTCACTCTGGCAAGAGCAGACGGCAACACCGATGTTGCGGTAACTCTCACAGGCACGGAAAAGCCCGAGATGGAAACAGCCGATAATTGACAACAACTCCATTGATATACTCCGATCCCATCATAACCCCCTCTTATGGAAAGGCGCTGCTTCACGGCAGCGCTTTTCTCTTTGTCACAGGCGCATATCCTCGCCGATATTTTACTATATGTATATCATTAGCAGGATTTTATATATAGTAATAGGCTGTATGTATATATTGCACATCCAAAACAGCGTGATATGTATTTTCGGTTGTGCAGTCATACAAAGCCGATTTTTTTTGCAAAAAAGTCTTGACATTTACCCCGTAAAGTGATAGAATAAGCAAGTCGGTTGAACACGACATCACACAAACCTCTGATATCCACTATGATTACGAGGTCGAATGTGGAAGCTTAGCTCAGCTGGGAGAGCATCTGCCTTACAAGCAGAGGGTCATAGGTTCGAGCCCTATAGTTTCCACCAACCGTTGCGGGAGCAAATACTCCCGCATAATACGGCCTGGTAGTTCAGCTGGTTAGAACGCCGCCCTGTCACGGCGGAGGTCGTGGGTTCGAGTCCCATCC
>JAFPPJ010000111.1 GCA_017410745.1 Oscillospiraceae bacterium | reverse complement strand
GTTTTTTGAAAAATATTTTGAGACTTCATAGCTTTGCAGGAACGGGCATCGCAGTAAATCACCGCTGCAGCCATACTGCAGCGATGAGGCGGCTCACAGCCGTACAAATACCGCTGTCTTGCCCTGCGATGATATGCAGCCGTCGGATATTTCTATGTCTCTGCCGAAGTGGTAGAGCACCTCTGCGGGCGTGCCGTCGAACCTCATGGTATTTTTGCCGTCGGTGGGGTCGATGAACACGAGTATGCGCTCGCCGTCAAGGCTGCGGATATAGGCGAGGGGACAGCCCTTGCCGTCGCTGATGAACTCGATATCGCCAAGGCTCTGCAGCGGTTTGTGTGCCTGTCTGGTGGATATGAGGCGCTTGACCTCGCTGTACAGCGAATGGGGATCGCCCAGCTGAGCCTTTACTGTGGGGCGGTCTGCATCGGGGTCTATGGGTATGTACAGCTTATCGGCGGGAGCGGAGGAGAAGCCCGCATTTGCGGTGTCGTCCCACTGCATTGGAGAGCGTGAGCCTGTCCTGCCGTAGCCGCCTTCCACGGATGTGAGACCCTCCACATAGTTCATGCCGATCTCGTCGCCGTAGTAGATGAACGGAGCACCGGGCACAGACAGCAGGAATGCGAAGGCGAGCGTTCTGTCGTCGCCCTTGATATGCCGTGCGAGCCTGTCCATATCGTGATTGCCGGAGGGTATGCATATGAGCCCCTTGCCGCCCGAGCGCTCACGGCTCTCCTTATACCTTGCCACGAAGGCGGAGGCATCGCCGTGTCCGCCGAAATACGGCGCTTCACAGCGGAAAAGATCGTTGTAATGCGACGGCCCGAAATGCAGCAGGAAATCCATATGGAAGCCGCCGAGCAGGCTCTTGTCGGGCTCGCCCCATTCCGACACCATAGCCGCACGGGGGAACTCTGCATCGAGAAATCTGCGTATATCCTGCCAAAGCGCTATCGTGCCCCTGCCGTCCTCGTCATTCTTGACAAGCGAGCCCGCCATATCCACGCGGAAGCCGTCACAGCCCCTTGACAGCCAGAAGCGCATGACATCCTTGATGGCCTCACGGGTGGACAATGCTCCGGGTGAATCCATACTCTGCTGCCAAGGGCGTTCCGGCTTATAGAAGCCGTAGTTGAGCGCGGGCTGATGTGTGAAGAAGTTGACCGCACAGCTGCCGTCCCTGTCGGATATGCCGCGCAGCGAGCCATATCCCGTCGGCTCCTCCCACACGCTGTCCGTCCACACATATCTGTCGGTATATTCGTTCCTTTCGGCTTTCATGCTCTCCCTGAACCAGGGATGCTCCCATGAGGTGTGCCCCGGCACAAGGTCGAGCAGGACGTGCATATCCAGTTTATGCGCCTCCTCGAACAGCCTTACAAGGTCGTCATTCGTACCGTAGCGGGGAGCTACTTTGCAGTAGTCCGACACATCGTAGCCCGCATCCATAAAGGGCGAGCAGAAGCAGGGATTGAGCCACAGCGCTGTACAGCCAAGCTCTTTGATATAGCCGAGCTTCTGTGTGATGCCGTTTATATTGCCGATGCCGTCGCCGTCCGTATCCATGAACGACTGTGGGTATATCTCATAGAACACGGCATTATCGAGCCATTCGGGTCTTTCTGACATAGTTCCTCCTTTACAAAGCGACCCGTACACTAAGTACGGGTCATGTGTCTGTTAGAATACGAGCTCGCCGTCGCCGCCCATAAGCTTTGTCATTTCCTCGATCTTTTCGAGAGGGAACGGCGGGAGCGATACGGGTCTCATTGCGATGGACATCAGCTTCATCGGGTTGTCATCTGCGGCTATCCTGTTCGAGCTGAGCGCACCGCATATCTTACAGCGGTGTATTATTGCCCATTCGCCGTTCTTGCGCACCCATACCGATATCGGCTCCATAGTGCCGCCGCAGTCTGCTTCTCTGTCGCCCGGCTCTATATCCACATGCTTGCTCGAAAGACAGTACGGGCAATGATTCCTGTGGTCACTGCCTGCGCCTGCGGGGACTACTGTCCTGCCGCACACCTTGCAGGTGAAGGTCTCGGTACATGGATTGTGCTTATAATAACCCTTTTCAAACTTTTTTCTCTTATTTTCCCTGTTCATGGGGATTCCTCCTTGAAAGTCTTATGTACCGACTTCCGGGAGGCTTAATATGCTGCATTAATTTCTGCACATTCATCGTTCGCCAGATCGTATACCATGATCTATCAGACAGAAATTTTAATGCCGTATATTATAGCTTACGCAACCTCCCGGTTACGCTGCTATCTCCTTATATGTATTATTAAACACGAAACACCTGTTCCTTTCTGCCCTTACGGGCACACGATACGGATATGCCGTATCCGATCCATACGAATTTGCTAACTCCAACGACATTATATCACACATAAACACATTTGTCAAGGCGGGCAGTGCCCGCCGCCAATTCGTTGATGTTTGCCTTCGGTACCATTTATTTGCGGCTCGGTAACTTTCATGTCTGCTGAAAAAAATTTTATACTAACGGCAGTGCCTGACAACCACCCGATGTGTATTTGAGATAGACTTATACTATCCTCGGAGCATAGATTTGCAAAACATAGTTAGCTGATGTTTGCCTGCGGTACTGTTTATTTGCGCAGGCTGAGCCTGCACCCACCCGATGTGCATTTGCAGTGGACTCTTATACTATCCTCTGAGCACAGATCTGTACAACACAGTTCGTTGACGTATGCCCGCGATACGGTATCATTTTCCACTGAAAGGGGAGGGGAAATGCCGCCGTTAAGGCGGTGGCGGAGGGGTCAGGGGTTATATACTCTTCGGAGCCATCGGATGCATATTATCAGGAATATGACGTCGAGGGGTATATACAGGAGAGCGGAATAATGTATCACTATGGCGCCTATAAAATTCGTCGCGAAGTGTATCGCCATTGCGATGAACAGATACTTTCGGCTGTCCGTGCCGACTCCCTTGAACACTATGAGCGACAGGCAGATATGGGTAAGTATTCCTGTAAGCATAGTTATCATGCCGAGTATTACAAGGAACAGGCTGTTGTCGCCCTGCCCCGTCTGCACCGAGGTGATGAGCGCGTTCAGTACAGACAGACCCGTGCTCATTATGAGCTCGCATCCGCCGTGTCCTATGCCGTAGGATACGGCATTGTGCGGCTCGATATATCCGTTAAGTATGCGCTTCATTGAGAAGTGCCGCCCTGTTTCTTCCATAGACGCAGACAGCAGGGCATTGAAGAAGGCCTGCACTATAAGTCCCTCTGCGGGTATGAACAGTCGGAACACCCCTCGCACCCACGATACCACAAGATATGTCAGAAACCCGACTATCAGCGGGAATGCCTTTGCATCCGTCCGTCTGCGGTGCAGTATGAAGAGCACAGCGGGCAGGGCAAGCGCATACAGCAGTTCTATGAGCGAAAGCAGCAGCTCGCCCGTTGTGAATCTGTCATCCATATCATCACCTGTATCAGCCGTCAGTATCCGCTTTGAGCATCTTGATCGTCTCCATGAACGTATCGGCAAATTCCGATGAGGCGTTCATGTATTCGTTGATCTCATCGATCTCTTTTGTAAGCTCGATCACTTCCTGCTTATCATCAGCGCTGAGTTCGTTTTCGTGCTGCTCGAGGTATGAGAACCTTTCCGAAACACTGATGAGCCTGCCGGTTAAATCAAGGAATTTGAATTCCGAATCAAGGGATGTCATCAGCTTCTCATGCTGTCCGGAATACTCTGCGGGAGGTGTGATGTTGTCAAACTCACGCAGGGCTGCATAGGATACCTCCAGGGCTTCCTTTGCCCCGTCATAGTCTCCTTTTTCGGTCAGATCAAGGGGAATGTTTACATTGTCCACATATTTCCTGAATGCAGCTTTGAGAGCATCAGAGTATTCCTCTGCATCGGAGGTCACGATCTTCTCTGCGGAAGTTTCAGCCGTGGTCTGTGCTGTCGTGGCCTCTGCTGCGGTGACCTGTGCCGTTGTAGTTGCCGTGGTCTCTGCGGAAGTCTCCGACGTGGGCTGTGCGGGCTTGGAGCAGCCTGCGAGAAGTGCTGCTATGATAAGTGCTGTGAATCTAACTCTCATATGATCTCTCCTTTTATCTCGGGGCATCGGAGAAGGTCGGACTTTCCGAGGCCGTTCTCCTTTGCGCCTTTTATCCATCCGTGATTGCCTGCCATAAGATATAGTCTGCGCGGGAACCCGGACGGGTCTGCATATATATCATCTATGGCAGTGCCGTTTTGCACCGCCTCGGCAAGCAGCGCGAAGCCCTTGTGCATATTTGCCGCAGGGCCTTTTTCCAGACTTGCCAGCTTTTCCATGCCGAGCATCTCGCCTGCGCCTATCGCAATACCGCCGCCGTAGGTACAGCCGCATACATCGCACCAGCTTCTGACCATACCCAGCAGATTTTCGATCTGGCGGCTCTCATAGAAGCCCATATTTGCTATCGTGTACACCGTCCTGCTGCCGCCGTACAGCTCGAGCCGCTCCATAAGGCGCAGCACATTAGAGGGTATGCCGTCCACATACAGCGGCATGGCAAGTACCAGCTTTGATGCGGCAGCGGCCATATCCGCCGCGTCATCTGCATTTCTGTATGAAGCAAGGTCGGTGATGTCTCCCGAGCCGCAGTGCTTTATGAACTCAGCCAGGAACCGCCTTGAATTGGAGTGCTTCCCTCGTGGGCTGCAGTTGAGGAAGACTGTGCTGTCGGTCTGTTCGGGCGTGAATATACCGCGCTTTATATCCTCGGCTTCCTCGAGATCTATGCCGAGTATCCGTGCCCTGAAATTGATGCAGACGGCTCTGACATATCTGCGTGCCTGTTCCTTGTCTGCATCGGTGAGATCATGCCCCCTGAATATGAAGCGTATGGGGACATCCTTGTCATATCTGCGCCTGTGATGCATCTCGCCTTCGTATATCTCAAAGAAGGGCAGCACCCCGGGGATGCATCTGTCAAAGACATTCTTGACAAAGCTGCTGAAGCCGCCGTAGGTGTATCTGCTTATCACAAGTACCTCATCTGCGGTATGCAGCTTTACGGCGGCAAGTTCATAGCCGTCCTTTATCACACATTCGCCCGGCTTTTTGATCCAGCAGCCGAAGCAGCCCATACAGGGCTTGATCCTGCCGTTGTCCGAGATGATCTCATGATCGCTGTATGAGTCACCGAGCTCTTCCTCGGTGAGGTCTGTTATCAATAGTTTCATATGCTCCCCCGATTTAAAAACATCATAAAGCTATTATACCTCATCGGGATGTGTAATACAAGAATATTAAAGATAAGATAATCTGATTCTAATCATACTCTAACAATGCACGGTCAGTGCGCTCTTATCATGGCAAGCGCTTCTTCAAACGTTACGCACTGTGCAAACCGCTTCGGCCACATCATTTCGTTGTAGTATCTGTATGTGGTCTGCTTTGCCATATATGCATTGTCAAAGGTGGAATTCGTGCCCTCGGGGATGATGACCCTGTAGCCCCGTTCAAAGGCAGACCTCACCGTGGTGTCTATGCAGAAATTGGTCTGCAGTCCCACTATCATGAGGGTGTCCTCTCCCGTGCCTTCAAGATATGCCGCGAACTCCTTGTTGCCGAAGCAGCTGTTGATTGTCTTGATGTAGTGGCGTTCACCGTCTGCAGGGGCAAATCCGGGCGCATACTCAAAGTCATCGTCCCCTACGGAAAATCCCGTGCCGGGGCCGTCATCGTGCCGGAAATGTATGATCTCGACGCCGCTTTCCCTTGCCGCTGCGATCAGAGAAAGGGTGTTAGTCCTGAATGTGTCAAAGTCATAAAGTCTGTCGTCGGTGATGCCCTTCTGGATATCTATGCATAAAAGTATCATTTCAGCTCTCCTTTTCTGCGTACCTCGCCTGTTTCGGCGGATATCCACACATCCGCCTCTTCGGGAGATGGCTTCTCGAATATGGCGCTGAATTTCCTTGCAAGTCCGTCATCCACATAGTATGCATCCGTCTTCTTGTCGATAACATCGCGGTTGCGCTTGTCTATGCGTCTGTTCCATTCCTCATCGCCTATGTCGATGTAGTGGAATTCGTACTCTATGCCGCGTGATGAGTAATACTCCCGTGCATATTCACGCTCTTTCTTTGTCCAGAAGCCCCAGTCAAGCACCACATTCGTGCCTGTCTCTATTATCTCCGCAGACTTGCGGTACAAAAGCTCCTCGGACTTCTCCACATAGTAGTCCAGCTTGTCGCCCGCATCCTGTCCGAACAGTGCGAGAGTGATCTCATCCACGGACAGTATCACGGCACGGTGCTTTTTCCGCAGGATCTGCGAATATGTGCTCTTGCCCGTGCATATCTTGCCGCACATTATATATACCTTAGCCATTATATCTCCTTCATATACAATCGGTCGGTGCCGCCGCCGTAGTTTGTGATATCTCTTACATAGCTGTAGCCGTAATGCTCGTACAGCCCGGTGTATTCCGTGGGGATGTAGCTCCTGTCAAAGCCCAGCTGTCTGAGCCGCTCGTTTGCATAAGAGATAAGTCTGCCGCTTATATGCTGCCCCCTGTATTCTTCCGATACGAATATGCACGATATCCAGGGATATATATCCGGCAGGGGATAGTAGTCTGTCTTCATCATGGAAGCCATGCCTATTATCCTGCCGTCCTTCACGGCGGCAAGCATACCTTCCCAATCGGTGAACACCCATTCATCGAGCATATTGCAGATATGCTCCTTTACGTCTGTCCATGAGCATTCCCTGACAAACTGCATCAGCTCGTCTGCAAGCTCTGTGCCGCGTTCAACGGGCATTATCCGTATATCAGCGGACGGCAGCCCCAAAGCTTCTGCCGCAATATCAAGGGTCTGCCCGATAGTCCTGTTATCATCCCGAAGTATCACGTGGAAGCCTGAACTGCGCAGCCGGTCATAACGCTCCTTTGAATTTATCCGCATCAGTATCTCGCGGTAGTTTGCCATTGCCGCATCCGGGTCGGGCTCATCCATAAGAAGTCCGTATATGAACTGCTTTTCTCTGTCGGGGCGCTCAAAGAAACGGGTGACAGATATCATAGGGTCGGCAAGCATCACCAGCACATTTGCACCAAGCTTGTGAAGCGTCTCGATGCATATATTCGTGTCAACGAAGATGCGCTTGCCGCTCTTAGTAATGTCTTCGAGCAGGCGCAGTTCAAGTATCTCGCATTCCTTTGCCGCACCGTCGATCCATGCGGCGTATTCCTCGGGCGTGCGGCGTATGAACTGCCGCCAGTCGGTCATATCACGGGTGTAGCACAGACAGGGGAACTGCTCCTTGTCAAGGCTCTCATCCATCAGCTTTTCATGGTAGTTCTCGACACAGGCGATGCCGCCGTATCTTTCGGCAAGCCCCTTTACTGCGGTGGATTTTCCCGCATAGGCGTTGCCTATTATGAAATAGGTATTAGTAAGATCCATATGCTGTCCTTTGTGTCATATATGTATCGTCCATCCCGAATTTATCTTGCGGCGCACTGTCCTCAGCGTATCAGCGTCAAGATGCGGCCAGTCCTCCACCTTCTGCGCCTTGCATGTCACAAGATGTGCCTTCAGTGCGCACAGCGCAATGGGCGTATCGGAGAGGTCGTCTGAATAGAAATTCTCTATCACGGGGAAGTCGTTGTCGATGATATAGCGTGCCTTTCCCTTGCCGTACATCAGATTGTCCGTGAATACCCCTGTCTCCCGGTCGTATTCGGTGGCGGCGTAGTTCACGCCCAGCCGCTTCGCTATAGGTGCTATCACGCAGGATGGAGAGGCACTGAGTATCAGGTCATCGGGCTTCTTCTGCTTCAGGTACCATTCCGATATATTCTTCTCGCGGCTGTCCCAGAAGCGTTCTATATCCCTGTCAAAGTCGTCGGTCTGTCTTAGTATGGTCAGGAACTTGCGTATCATGACCGCACGGGGCAGCTTTCCCGTTTCACACCGGATATAGTTTATCAGCGCTCCCGGGCAGAATGTGAGCCACAGATGCGGCCTGCGGTTCATCAGCCATATTGCGAAATCCACCGTACAATCGGGATAATAGATAGTCCTGTCAAAATCATATACATTCATATATACCTTTTTCGGGCGTGCATCACATCTGCTTCATTATATCGAAGGTGATGGGCGCCTTCTCTCCTGTGGGTACGGTGAGCTTGTCGGGCACATAGGACATATTGAAGCGTTTGCCGTCAACACGCTCATAGCCGTCCTTGATCTTCTCTGCGGCGTACAGTACCGTGCCGCCCGTCATTCCCGGCCGTTCACACTTTGCATCCGTGTCGGCAAGAACTCTTGCCACGGTCTCTATCGCCTCATCTATGATACTGTTGTCAAAGACCTCATGTCCGCAGTACATCATGTCAAATTCGGACTGATATTTTTTAAGGCGCAGCAAAGTCTCCATATATTCCGCAATGCTAAGGGAGTTGTCAAATTCGAGCAAAGTATTGCCGTTGCACGCATCGCCTGCAAAGAGTATGCGGTGTTTGCGGTCGAGCAGCACTATCGAGCCTGCGGTATGGCCGCCCGCCTCTATCACTTCAAGTGTCACGCCGCCAAGGTCGAACACGTCTCCGCCGTATACGGGGTATACCTTTATGGGGGATACATCCGCGAAATCATCGTCGGATATCTGCTCTGTATATTCGGGGAGCGCCTGCTGCCTTGCTATATCTGCTATCTGCTTCCCGGTATAGCCGAGCTGCCCCATGAAGAAGGCTATGTCCTTGTGATGCAGGATGCAGGAGTCAAAGTGGAAATTGCCGCCGAAGTGGTCGAAATGCGCATGGGTATTTATCACGCGGACGGGCTTGTCGGTAAGCGAAGCGCAGTACGCTTTAAGGTCGCCGAATCCCATTATCGTATCTATGAGAAGTGCGCAGTCATCGCCCTCCACAAGATAGCACAGTGCGGGTGTGGACGGTGTGAACGAATTGGATATCATATAGCATCCGTCTGCTATTCGCTCGCTCTTGAAATACTCCATAAGATCATTCCTTTCTTATGCGGTCGATATACGATGAATATCTTGCCCTCTGTGATGCGATGGCCTCATCAGAATCCATATGCCTGAGATAGGCCTCTCTGTCCACCCATTTATATGCGGTGGTCTCGCCCTCCTGCAGCTTTACGCTGTCC
>JAFPPJ010000110.1 GCA_017410745.1 Oscillospiraceae bacterium | reverse complement strand
GCCGGTAATGAGAAGCGAGGTGCCGCCCTCCCATTCCCATATCCTGTTATCCTTTATATGCTCAAGAAGATAATCCCTCCTTTTCTCGAGAACAGCAAAGAAATCGGATACCTCACTTTCGGAGATGAGCTCCTTTGCCTCATCCATCTCATAGACACATCCAAGCCGTTTTTTATCCGAGATAAAGCTGAGCTCTATGAACTTTCTCTTTGTTTCCTCGGAAACCGCCTTGTTGCTCAGGGAAAAGAACCGTCCTATGGGGTAGGCAGAAACGTCACGGAGCATTTCCTCCTCGAAAAGATTCGGGATGAACCAGGTAGGTATCCCCTGTAAATACTCTTTTAAGGGAACAAGCTTCTCATACAGTGTCATCACTTTCTCACCGAGCATGTCATAATCCTTTTTCCAGTAATAGGAGTCCTTCGGATATATCCCGCCCGAACAGGGTGTGTGCTCCGGATCTATCGACGTTACTGACGCTATCATCCCGTCCTCACGACACACACGTATCATTTCACGCAGCGCCTCCCTGTACTTGGGCATGGAATTAAAAAATGTATGAGATACCACTGCATCAAAGCTGCCGTCCTCAAAAGGCAGCTGCAGCGCATCACCGACCACAAACGAAAAGCTGCAGCCGTTGGCATCAGCGGGTACTTTTTTCTTTGCTGCAGATATGAAATCGGGATCGTTGTCGAGCCCTGTAAAGGATATATCCCTTACTGCCCTTGCAAGGTAAAAGGAGAACGCGCCCGTACCGCAGCCTATATCGAGCACTTTCATACCCGGACGGAGCCCTGCCTTCTCTGCCACATATCCTTTCATATCCTCATTGAGGATATACATCCGTGTTCTTTCAAGAAATTCTTCATTCTGAAAATATTTTGACCATTTTTTCAAAGCATATCCTCCATATCACAGAGACGGGATCATATCCGGACGCAAATACCGGCATATACTGTAAAGCACACCGGGCATACCGTAAAGGATACCCGTTTCGATACAGTTATCCGGGACTACGGTACCGCATACGATATGCTCCTGAGCCGAAAGGAATCCGCAGAGCCTGTCAGCCGCAGTCCTTATTTCCTTATCATCATTCCGGGAAAGATACTCAGCCGCATTGTAGAGCATACCAGCATTTCCGAAGCGCAGGGAGTTGTTCCCGCAGGGTATCAGAGACTCAGCCGCAGGTCTGCCTCCATGATATACACGGAGCATATCAGCCTTCACCTCATCCGTGAGTCTTTCCTGCGTATAGTCCCTGTATTCTTGTCTTGATGATATATTGCTCCATACACGGGAGCGAAGCAGCAGGAGCTTGTCGGTGATAAATCTCTGCGGCACCTTGGATACCGCATACAGCACACCGCAGTTGCCGTAAAGCAGACCTGTTTCGCCGTACCGCAGGCAAAGCTCATCATCGGCGGCAGAACTCGCCAGTTCAAGCGTCCTGATGTACTCCTCCTCAGACAGTATGCCCATATCATAGCACATACCGCAGCCGAGGATATAGCCCGCAGTACCATCGGCAAGACCTGTTTCACGGGCTGTGATCGCATGAGCCGACCCCACACGGTCAAGGAGCGTATCCACCGACTTCTGTATCTCGCTGTCAAGGGTCGGCAGTGAGCCGAATACCAATCTGTAAGCTCCGAGAGCTATCAGTGTTCCGAGATTGCCTTCGAGCAGAGCAGCGGCAGTCACGGGAATATCGCTTATGATGAATTTCCGCTGTTCCCTTGCCACTCCTATGCTGTGAATATGTCCGCTCAGAAGCGGCAGGAGCCTTTCTGCGAGCCTTTTTGCATTCTTCTCTATGCTGTAATCGCTGCTGCATACCCCAAGCTTTGTATCAGCCCGTGCATCGGGGCGTATGAGTGCAAGACTGAAACGTATCCTGTCCGTTTCGTTCTTGATGAGTGCATCGTCGATACCCTTCCACTCATCCGAAAAGCTTCCGAGGAGCCGTATGTCAAGGATCTCCTCAAAAAATGGTACATCCAGCCTGTCAAATGCCTTCTGCTCCTCCGAAAGGATATACGAACATTCCTCCCGGGTCAGCATCTCATTGGTCTTGAAGATCTTTCTGCTCAGCAGTCTGCGGTAACACCTCATATCACTCTGGGGCTCTTTTGCACAAAGCCCCGTAAGGATACGCATATATGAAGCAGTTGCCCTTATGACCATACGCATGGGGCAGCCCTCAAAAAGCTTCGTCACCGTGTCCTGAAAATGCCCGATATCGGAGATCACTGTCCGCACAGCACTTTCAAATCCCGTACATATCTCATCGGCATAAGCATTGCCCGCAATGCTCTCACCGTCATACACGGGGAGATTCGCAGTTCCGTGGAACACATTGCAGAGCCCTGCAAACTCACCCTCCCTGAATCCGGGAAGTGCCAGCATAGCCGGGAACAACGTCATTGAATTTATCGAATAGAAATAATACTTTTCCGCTATCCTCGTCAGCATACAGCCTCTCGGAGCGATGATGGTCTCTGTGTCTATTATCACAGGCTCCCTGCCGCAGGCTATCATATTTTCAGCGTGAAGATCGTTGCCTTTGAGAAGATATACCGCTCCCATCAGAAAGCCCGCTCTTCTGAAATACTCTGCCGCATCCTCACGCTTTTCGAGAGGAGCCGCCTGCACAAAACCATAGAAGGAGCCGCCTGTACAGTCAAGTATCTTCGGGAACATGAACGGAGCCTCTCCGGCAGTTCGTGCCAGCTCATCCACCCACCCCTGAAATGCCTTGTCTATAACAGCATGGTGGGGTTTGTACACTATACGGCTGTCGTCCTCGAATATCACGGTATGTACGCTTTTACCCCCGTTATGCCTGTCCGATGAGGAGCCGGAGACCTTTTTTATCCTGCCGGGGTCTTTTGTGAAAAAGAGGGATTTTATCCTGTCATATTCGGATGTAACAGACTCTATGACCTCTTCTATATGATGTATCTGCAGATAGACGAATTCTATGACCTGTCTGCCGTATACCGGATATCTGAGCGCCATGTAACGGAAAAGCCTGCCGTCATATGCAGCAGGCAGAGCCGCTTTCTCTATCCATTCCATTGTCGGGAGCGTGATCTCTCCGGCAGTGTTCTCCATCCCTTCCAAAGAGATGCTGTAAAAGAGCATGGCAAGCGCCTCACAGAAGGAGGCTTCCCATTCCGAGAAGACCCCTTCCATGAATACATTATCAGGCTCATACCCAGAAAAATAACGCCTTATCGCATGAAAAAAGCATATATACGGCACATCATTGAGACCGCAGACCATCTGTTCTCCGAACAGGAAGCTGCTTTGGTCATCACAGCCGAAGCTGTCAACAACATATCCGAGCTTTTCGGAAAATTCTCTGATGTGTGCTTCAAAGTCACTGTCTGTGATGTCTTCTTCACATATCAATGAGCTTTTGTAGATAGCTCTTATCTCATTTTCTTCAAACAGCATCTCATTTACCCAGGAATACCGCCCTGATCTTCTCACGATCCACAGGGTTCGCCTTTTCCGCATCAAACAGCATTTTGTAGAAATCATGCACCGCACGGTAGCGGCAGCCGCCCTCTGTGATCTCGGTACACGGCTTTCCGCCGCATACAGGATAGAGCTTTTCGAGAATGTGTGCGGGGTCACCGAATATATCCCTGACCTTATCGGCCGCATCGGGATAAAGGTGCTTTATGACCTGATAAACACGTTCCTGTGATTCGTCCTCGGCTATTGCGTCTGTCCATGTATACACAGCCCTGATAAGGAGCTTGTCATCCTCACGGGTCATATAGTCCTTCAGAGACAGGAGCGACCCGAACACCGCAGCTGCATCCTTGTACTTACCGAGCCGATAAAGGCAGGCAGCATAGAGCACATCAGCATCAAACGGATCGAACAGGAATTTCTCGGTGAAAAAGAGCTGGGTCATTACATTTATCGAGTTTTCAATAACAGAGCCGCGCTTTGATAATGCAAATATAGCAAGCTCAGCGACCTCTTTGTCGGTAAGGGTATCGAGCCTTGTAAAATAATCCTGTACAGCATACGAAAGTATATTGTGCTTGAGCTCGAGGAAATCAACAGGGCGCACCTCACATACTCCCATAGCATAGATAT
>JAFPPJ010000109.1 GCA_017410745.1 Oscillospiraceae bacterium | reverse complement strand
TGTCGATGTGTATCAGCGTAGCAGGAGGCAGACCGTCGTTTTCATCCGTCTCCTCGGGCGCATCGGATGTGTCCGCATCATTGTCCGCAGCAGTGCTGTTCTCCGTTTCCTCGGGAGCATCACCGCTGTCTTCGGCGCTGCCGGTGTCGGATCTATCTTCTCCGCCCTTTTCAACAAGCGGGTCGTGAAGTGTTGATATTATTATCTTGTCCGTGAATATATCACATCCGTATATCACGCCCTCGAGATTTTCGAGTGCTCTCGACAGCTTTTTGTATGTCCTCTTCGGTGCGGTGAGTATATTCGCCCCGATGAATACACACAGCAGTATTATCAGTATCGAGCCGCCGTAGTCACCGTCATTTGCGGTGATGATGTTCACCACGTTTATCATTATTGCGATGAATACAAGTATCATCTGTATTATCACGTTGCGCCCGGCGAACTTCTTCTGAAATACCGCAAAGCCCTTGAGCATATCATCCTTGCTGCTCTCGTACTGTCCGCTGGCGAGCTGCTCGCTCACCGCAGAGGGACTGTTCTCATCATCAAACATATATTCTCCTGTGTCACGTCAGAAATCAAGATTCTGTACATATCCTGCGTTCTTCTCGATGAATTCCTTTCTCGGCTCTACCTTGTCGCCCATGAGTATCGAGAATGTCTCATCAGCCTTTGCCGCATCCTCGATATTAACGCGCAGCATTATCCTTGTCTCGGGATTCATCGTGGTGTCCCACAGCTGATCCGCATCCATCTCACCAAGACCCTTGTATCGCTGTATGTTTATATTGCCGTCGCCCTGGGCCTCGAACTCTCTTGTGTACTGATCTCTCTCCTCCTCGGAGAATGCATACTTGTATTCTTCCTTCTTGCCCTTGCGCTTTGCCACCTTGAAGAGGGGAGGCTGTGCGATGTATACATTTCCGTTGGTGATGAGCTCACGCATATACCTGAAGAAGAACGTCAGCATCAGCGTGCGGATGTGGTAGCCGTCCACATCGGCATCGGACATTATAACTATCTTGCCGTATCTGAGCTTGGATATGTCGAAGTCCTCGCCTATGGATGTGCCAAGCGCCGCAACAACGGGCATCAGCTTCTCATTGGTGTATACCCTGTCAAGACGTGCCTTCTCAACATTGAGCATCTTGCCCCACAGCGGGAGTATCGCCTGATACTGCGCACTTCTTGCAGCCTTAGCCGTGCCGCCCGCAGAGTCTCCCTCCACGATGTAGAGCTCGGTCATGGCTGTATTCTTGTCATAGCAGTCTGTGAGCTTGCCGGGAAGAGATGCACTGTCCATGGCGGACTTGCGCCTTGCAGTCTCCCTTGCCTTCTTTGCAGCCTCTCTCGCCTTCTGGGCATTAATGGTCTTTTCGAGTATCAGCCTTGCTTCCTGGGGATGCTCGTCGAGATAATACGCCAGCTTCTCTGTCACCATATTCTCAACAAGCGGCCTTGCCTCGGGATTTCCGAGCCTGCCCTTGGTCTGGCCTTCAAACTCGCAGTTGGTGAGCTTCACCGATACGATAGCGGTTATGCCTTCGCGGACATCATCACCCGTGAGCTTGTCCTGATTTTCCTTGATTATGTTGAATTTCTTTCCGTATTCATTGAGCACCTTGGTCAGTGCATTCTTGAATCCGTTCTCATGTGAACCGCCGTCTGTGGTGTGGATATTGTTGGCAAAGCTCCTCACATCCTCATTGTAGGAGTCATTCCACATGAATGCCACCTCTGCGGTCATATCGTCCTTCTTCATGGAAAGATATACGACCTCATCGGAAAGAGGCTCATAGCCCTTGACATGATGGATGTGCTCTACGAACTGACGTATGCCGCCCTCGTAGCACAGCACCTCGGACTGTATATTCTCCTCATCGCGCAGGTCGGAGAAGATTATCTTCACGCCCGCATTGAGGAATGCCTGCTCTCTCAGACGCTTGAGCAGCACCTCATAGTCATATACGGTAGTCTCGGTGAATACCGCAGGGTCTGCCTTGAATCGCACCGTCGTGCCCGTGCGTCCCTCCTCATGACCTATGACCTTCATTTCCTCGTTATAGCTGCCGCCGTTCTCAAAGCGCTGGAAATATATGTCCCCGTCCTTGTATACCGTCAGCTCGAGCCATTCGGACAGCGCATTTACCACGGATGCGCCCACGCCATGCAGACCGCCCGCTACCTTGTATCCGCCGCCGCCGAACTTGCCGCCGGCATTGAGCATGGTGAATACCACAGTCGCAGCAGATATGCCCGCAGTCGGATGTATTCCCACGGGTATGCCTCGTCCGTTGTCGGATACCTCGATCACATCACCCGGGAGGATATTCACCTTTATCTCCGAGCAGAATCCCGCAAGTGCCTCATCTATCGCATTGTCCACGATCTCATACACAAGATGATGCAGACCCTTGGGGCCTGTAGAGCCTATGTACATACCTGGGCGCTTTCGCACATGCTCAAGTCCCTCGAGCACCTGTATCTGGTTTTCGTCGTAGTCGGTATCGGGGGCTATGACCTCGGGTATATCATTCATATTTTCCATCATATCAATCCTTATCATCGAACTGTCTGCGGACTCACTGTCCGAAGAACTCATCCATTATGTTTGAATCGGTCATTCTCATGAGTATGTTGTCGAGCTTCATTTCATCATCATACTGCAGCATCAGCATAAATGATGAACACTTCTCATGCAGATGTATGTCCATATATGCGAGCGAAGTCCCATCGTCAAGCTCTATGGTGATACCGAGCTTGTAGTCGCCGTCCTGTGTCTCACCGTCGGCAAGCTTCCCGTCCGCTATCCTGTCGAGCTTCTCGTAATCCCCGAGCCCATAGATGATCCTGCTGTTTTTCTCCCTGAGATCATCCGGCGTGTGATCCTCTTCATCGTGAAAGAACGCCGCTATCGTGTCCTCAATAGGCGTGCCTATCTGCATACCGTCCGCAAGACCTATCTCATTGTCCTTTATCATCAGCATCGACAGTCTTTGTTCATCGTCGCCGAATACCTCGGGCATAGACTCGAATATCAGATTTGATTTGCCGTAGGTGAGAAGATATACATCCTCCACCTGACCCGAAAGGTCGGCATCGCCCTCTCCGAGAGCAACCCTTACCTCATCCACCGTCATACCCGCATGGACGCCCCTGATGAACTCCGTGTCCGCAGTCACCATTTCGCCGCTCGCCTGCGGTGCGTCCGGCTTATCATTGACTTTGTCTGTATCGGCAGCTGTTTCAACAGTTTCAACAGCCGATGTTGAAACTGTTGCTTCTGTCGCTGTCGGCTCACTTGCCTTTCCGCAGGCAGTGAATATCAGAGCGGACAGGATAATGAGCAGCTTAGTTTTATTCATCGTCAGCATCTTCGCCTTCATCAGCATCTGCATCATCGCTGTCACTGCCGCCGCCGAGTATATCTGTTATATCCTCATCATCGGTCATCACCATGGATACTTCTGTGAGCTTATCATCATCGTCGAACTGGAACATAACAACGTAGAATGCCTTCTTGTCATCAGAGATGAATTCGAGATATTCCACACCGTTCATTTCCTCGTCGGTGGTCACTATACCGAGATCGTATATGCCTTTGAGATCATCCAGATTGCCCTTGTCGAGCGCATCTATCTTATCGAATGCATCTCTGCCGTAGAGGAGCCTTTCGCCCGAATCCTTCATTTCATCGGGAGTATTGTCCTCTGTATCGCAGCAGAACGCATCTATCACATCCTGCTTGCTGCATCCGAAATCTATGCCGTTTGCAAGCTTTGCAGGGCTGGTGCTGTTGACAAATACTATGTTGAGCGCCATATCCTGACCCTCTTCTGCGGAGAACATGAATACGTTCTCGCCATAGCTCATATACTGCATATCTTCGATCGCCATATCCTCCTCGGGTTCACCGAGCGCAGTCTTGAGCTCATCGGGCGTCATGCCTATCCTTATCCCTTCGATTATGGGAGTATCCATAGTCACTATAGCCTTGCCGTTGGTCTTCTCACCGGCAGCAAGTGCAGCTTCGGTCACAGCAGCTTCTGTCTCGGGTGCAGCCTCGGTCTCATTATTCTCTGCAGCTTCGGTCGAAGCCTAGGGTGCAGCCTCTGCAGCCTCAGCTGCTGCCTCCGTCTGTACGGCAGCCGTAGTCTCGGCTGTGGCCGGAACATCGGGTTTCTTGCTGCATGATGCAGCCATAACAGCTGCGAGTGCGATCAGAAAAATTCTCTTCTTCATATTTGTCTCCCTTTCCCTTTAGCCCTTTTTATTATCGTCTGACGAGATACATTAGTGATATATACCCTTTCCTTGCCGTCAGACACCGCCGTAACGAATGTCTTTGGCATCTCATAGGACACATATCCCGCAGTACGCCTGCGTCCCGCCGCAGCCAGATACTCTCTCGTATCGGGCTTGACAGAGCTTTCTATATCAAATATCCCTATTATATCACTGTCTCTTACAACAGTGTCGGAACCAAGATAGATGTACATCCTAATATCCTCTCAAATTGCATGTATCATGCCGTTTTCCACCTTGAATATCTTTCCTCCCGATGCCGTACGCTCATCACAGCAGGTTATGAATACCTGCATACCCTCCGTGTTTGACAGCACGAAGCGCTGTCTCTTCACATCAAGCTCGCTTAGCACATCATCGAGCAGCATCACAGGCGCTTCACCCGTCTGCTGACGGATTATCCTTGCCTGTGCAATCTTCATCGCCAGCGCCGCAGACCTCTGCTGCCCCTGTGAGCCGAAATCCCTCACCGACAGCCCGTCTATCTTCGTAACTATATCGTCACGGTGTATACCGCAGGTAGTGAAACCCGCCCGTATATCATCCGATGCCGACGCGCGCAGCTTGTCAAGATATATCTCTGCGAGCTCGCCGTCCGTATCGGTGCGACCGCAAAGCACCTCACCGCTGTCACGGTATATGGTGGAATTGTAGAATATCTCCAGATGTTCCTTGCCATCCGTGATCTGATTGTATAAACTATTTGTATAATCATTCAGATTATTACAATATGTATCACGAACGACCGAGATATACGCGCCTGTCCTTGCAAGCTGTACATCCCATATATCCAGCTGATCCCGCGGAGCGAGACCCTGCTGTATATCCTTTATCAGCGCATTCCTCTGCGAAAGTATATTTTCGTATTTATTGAGCGCATACACAAATGAGAGCTTCAGCTGTGAAGCCGACAGGTCGATGAACGTGCGCCTGTTGTCGGGCGCGCCCTTGGTTATCGCAAGATCCTCGGGCGTGAACACCACGCATTTGAGATTGCCGAACAGCTTTGACAGAAAGGGCAGCTTTACGCCGTTGAGCGTTATCTCCCTCTCGCGCACACCTCTTTTCACAGCAAAGTTTATCTGCTGTGTGCGCAGCTTATCCGTGAAGGACACGCCTATCTCTGCCTTGTCCTTGTCAAACCCGATGAAATCCCTGTCGCGCGTGCCCCTGAAGGATCTGCATCCCGTCATGAGCCACACCGCTTCAATGAAATTCGTCTTGCCCTGTGCATTGTCGCCGAGGATCACATTAAGTCCCTCTGACGGAGATATGTCCGCCCCTGTCAGGTTCTTATACCCATCGGCGGTGATCCTGTCTATGGTCATATCGCCCTGTCCGTTCCGAATCGCATCATGCGTTCTTCACTTCAATATCCACGCTCTCATCCTCGAAATTGACCCTGACCTTCATACCCGGGCGTATCTTTCTGCCTCTCATGGTGCACTGCTCGCCGTCAACATCGCATATCCCTGCCTGCACCATTTCCTTTGCTTCGCCGCCGGTATGGGCAAGACCCGAGAATTTGAGCAGATCGCCCAGCTTTATATATTCAGTCCTTATCGTAACTTCCATCATATCCACCATCAGTTCTTGAGCCTTACGGGCAAAAGGAGGAATGTGTATTCATCGCCCTGCAGCGGGACTATCTTCATCGGAGACAGATTGCCGCCGAGCTGCAGACGTATCCTGTCTGACTCCGCAGCCTTCAGAGCCTCTATGAAATAGCGGCAGTTAAAGCCTATCTCCACGCTGCTGCCCGATATATCAGCCTTGCACTGATCGGAGAAATTACCCAGCGATGAGGAGCAGGATATCTTTATCTCATTGTCCTCGAACAGGCATCTTACAGCCGCCTTTGTATGCTCCACTATCATCAGCGAGCAGCGGTCGAGCATATCAAGGAGCAGCCTTGTATCGACTACCACCTCTGTCTTGTATGATGTGGGCAGAGAGCCCTTGTACTTGTAGAACTCGCCCTCGAGCAGTCTTGTGAACAGCATATATCCGTTGAGATCGAATACACAGTGCTTCCTTGTGACGTATATGTTCACCTTGTCATCGTCGCCGTCGCGCAGCAGCTTTGCCAGCTCACTGAGGGACTTTGCCTTCACCACGAAGTTGAACTTGTCCTCGGTGCCCGAAGCCTCATGACGTATAGCGAGCCTGAATCCGTCTATTGCAACAAGGTTGAATTCGCCGTTCTCTATGTCGAAGAGCTCGCCCTTGAGTATGGGGTTGGAGTCATTCTGGCTCACCGCAAATATAGTCTGACCTATCATATTCTTCAGCTTTGCCTGGCTGAATACGAACATATCAGATCTGTCCACATCCGGCAGCGAGGGATAATCATCCGCAGAAAGTGCGAGTATGTTGAATTCCGTTGCGCTCTTCTTGTCGCCTGCACCGCTCCTGATAGTGACCTTGAGTTTCTCATCGACCTCTATCGTCACCATATCCGAGGGTATCTTCCTGATGATCTCAGAGAATATATGCGCATTGACCACGAATTCACCGTGATCCTCAGAGGATACAGCGATCTTGGTCTGTATGCCTATCTCCATGTCATAGCCTGTCATTTCAAGCTCATTGCCGTTGATATACAGCTTTATTCCCTCAAGTACCTGCATGGATGACTTGGGAGGTACTGCTCTTGACACATTCGATAATGCGGTACTGAGTACCGACTGCAGACATGTAAATTTCATCTGTGACTCCTTCTTCTCCCCGGGTGTTATGTCTGACATCCCGAAACCCGGTGTATGTTAAACACAACATAACGTAGTTTTTTGTTGTATATTGTTGGGGCGTTAGAAATGTTGATTTCCTTTCCTATCCGCATCACAAAGGGAAAAACTATCTAACACCGGTGTGTGTCCGTTGTGTTGGGAAATCCGAAAGAATTTCCCGCTGTTGGATATTCGGAAAATATGTGTGTTGATGTTTGAAATATTTGTTGGAAATAATGCTTTTTCAACATCCTATATAAAAACCGTGTTGAAAAGCGTTGATTTTCCGAAAATATACATCCAGTAGATTTTCCGTATTTTAACCATTGTAATCAGTTTGTAACCACTTTTTTCGCTGTACGGTGTTTTCCCACATATATTTCAACACGGTGTTGAAAAATGTGTTTTAAACTCTGTGTAAAATTTACGATTAGTATATTTTTGCTGAAATTATACATATTATTCGAGGCTGTGAGAGGTCATCCTCTTGATCTGAGGTTGCTGATTATGTCCTCCACATTGTCCTTCATGAGACCGGGCTCATTCATCATCTTTTCAACATCCTTTATGTATCCAGATACCGATGAATGATCCTTGTTGCCGAGCTCTGCACCTATCTGCTTGAGAGACATGGGGGTGAGCTCCTTGAGCACATATGCACATACCTTCCTTGCGGTGGATATCTGCTTTGAGCGCTTGTCCGAACGTATATCATCCACCCTCACGCTGTATATCGCAGCCACCTCGCTTATGATGGTATCGGTGCCTACGGGTGCGGTCTCATTGTCCGAGAGTATCTCGGATATGGAGGCCTGTGCCTGTGTGATGGTGGGAGGAGTGCTCATAAGGTGCTGATATGCCTTGAGCTTCTTTACGCAGCCCTCGAGCTGCCTTACATTTGATTTGAGCCTCGTGGCGATATAGGTTATGACCTCATCGTCGAGAGAAAGGTTGAGAAGTGCGGCCTTGCGCTTGACGATAGCTACTCTCGTCTCAAAGTCGGGCATTGATATATCTGTGATAAGACCCTGTGTGAACCTGCTTCTGATGCGGTCTGTCAGGGAATTTATCTCCATTGGGGGACGGTCTGAGGTGAGCACTATCTGCTTTCTCAGGGAATACAGATCTGAGAAGGTGTGGAAAAATTCCTCCTGTGTGGATTCCTTGCCCGAGATAAACTGCACATCATCCATCAGCAGCACATCCGCCGAGCGGTACTTTCTCTTGAAATCGAGAGGGTCGCCCTTTCTTATGGCTTCGATGAGCTCTGTGGTGAATATCTCACCTGTGACGTATATCACATTGTAATCGGGATGATCCGCCTTCACGCTGTATGCTATGGCCTGCAGCAGATGGGTCTTGCCCATGCCGGAAGGGCCGTACAGGAACAGGGGATTGTATGCAGAACCGGGATTCTGCGATACTGCTACACAGGCAGCGTGCGCAAACTCATTGGATTTGCCCACGATGAAAGTATCAAAGGTATAGAGATATTCCGCATTTGAATACGCAGCCTCGAGCACAGGATCGGTCACGGGGTCGGGGCGCATCTCGCCGAAGGGGGACTGGCTCGGTGCATTTGCCTGGTCTATTTCCTCTGCGGTTATTATTATATCCGGCTCAAAGCCTATGACGGAATTGAATGCCTTTTTCAGGAGAGGGACGTATTTTGACTCTATTACGCCCTTTTTAAATTCGGTCTCCACATTGAGATATACGGTAGAGCCTTCCATCCTGTCCGGCATGAGTTTTTCTATCCAAGTCTTGTATGCTACTTCGGAGATCTCCTCATTTGCGATCATGTCGCGGAAGAAGAGAAGAACTCTTTCATATACATCTTTAAATGAATTCATAATGACCTCTGTCTCATAGTTGATATGCCGGCGGAAAACTTAGCAATAAGAACATAGTTTTATGTATCTTTTATATAAAAGTTACAGTGTCCGCATTATCGGCCATTCTATTTAATTATACCACATTTCAAAAAAAAAATCAAGCCTTGAAATGAGTAATTAGTTAAGTCAGCTGCGGTGATAGATTGTCGGATGCATACACTCGGTGAATGGGGTCACAGTCCCCATTGAGAATATGAAAACATATTTCTGTATCTATAAATATATTGCACTTTTATCTATTATATGATACAATATAGAAAAATGCGGAAAGAAGGGGAAATATGAAAAGGATCGTATCTGTACTTACAGCCGCAGCTGC
>JAFPPJ010000108.1 GCA_017410745.1 Oscillospiraceae bacterium | reverse complement strand
TCGGGATTGTACGGATAGATGTTCTTTTCTATCTTCATATGCTCACCCCCCATTATCATTATAATGCACAAAGCCCCATCTGTCAAGCAGGCTGAGCCTGCACCCACCCGATGTGCATTTGTGAGGAACTGTTATACTATCCTCGGAAGCAGGCTGAGCCTGCACTCACTCGATACGCATTTACGTCAAGCCCGCCGTACTATCCTCGGAGGCAGGCTGGGCCTGCACCCACTCGATATGCATTTGTGAGGGGCTTTTATATCCTCGATGGGATCGTGGGGATAATATGATCGCATGATATGTGCCGCACCTTTGTGATTTTAACATTTGCATGGGTCAAGTTGTTCAGAATTTCTTCTTGAAATCCTGTCGGCATGGTGATAGAATAAAGCTAAAGAAGGACGGCGCGAGCCGTGCAGGACTATGATACAGCGGGTGATATTATGAAAAGGACTTTTTCAATGATATGTTCGGCTCTTATTCTTTCGGCAGCTGTTTCTGGCTGCGCGGCAGGGAATATGAACAATGTGAGCGCGGTACAGCAGACCTCATCTTCGTATGAGCACACGCTGTCCAATCCCGATGCTGATGAACGCACTCAGAAGATATACGATTATGTATGTGACAGCTTCGGCACATATATGCTCTCCTGCCAGCAGGAAAGCACATGGAAGACCAGCCCCGACTATGAGATGGACATCATCGAAAAGTACACCGGCAAGCTTCCCGCAATGCGCGGCCTCGATTTCATGAACGGTGATTTCAAGGGCGTTGTGGAGCGTGCCAAGGCATGGGACGAAAAGGGCGGACTTGTGACGATATGCTGGCACACCGGCATCAACGGCAAGGGATATACCGAATCTCTGGAGGACGTGCCCGATTTTGACAAGCTCCTCACCGAGGGCACGCCCGAATATGAGAAGATGATCGCCAACTGGGACAAGGCTGCCGCTGCTCTGACCGAGCTTCGTGACGCAGGCGTGACCGTATTCTGGCGCCCGTTCCACGAGTTTGACGGCGGATGGTTCTGGTGGGGCAAGAAGGGCGGACAGAACTTCATAAAGCTGTGGCAGATGATGTATGACCGCTACACCAACAAATTCGGGCTCAACAATCTTATATGGGTGCTCGGATATTCCGGCGATGTCAAGGACGGCTGGTATCCCGGCGATGAGTACTGCGACATAGTAGGCTCCGACAACTACGACAACTCCACCAATAAAAAGGCATGGGGCAAGCTGACTGCGATGGACACAGGCAAGCCTATGGCGTTCCACGAGTGCGGCAATGTCCCTCCCGTATCGCAGTTTGAGACCGACGGAGACCTGTGGTCATGGTTCATGATATGGCACACCGAATTTATAGAAAAGCAGGACAAGGACAACCTCAAAGCTGTATACAACAGCGACAAGGTCATAACCCTTGATGAACTCCCGAAAGAACTCTTTGAGTGATATCCTCCTTTACCCGGTGCATGGCTGTCTTCCCCATCAGCTGTGCATAATGAAACGGCGGCAGAGATCTTCTGCCGCTGTTTCATTATATGTATTCCACGCCGATCGCTTTTAGCTTTGTGCGCAGCTTCTGCACCTTTTCATCGGGGAAGCGTCTGCCAATCGCATCTGTGAGCATATACACCTTTGAGCCTGCCTTTACCGCGCCCTTTGCGGTAGCGCCCACGCAGCCGCACTCATCCACGCCGCACAGCACCACTTCGGTATAGCCGCGCTCCTGTGCGAACTCGCGGAACTTCTTCGAGGTATATGTATCGGGAAAATTCTTCTCGAAGTAGAGATCGGATACGATTTCCATCTTGTCGTACAGCTCCGCACCGGGCGTGCCCTTGATGGAGAAGCCTATTATCCATTTGTTGGTGATGATGTTCGGGAACATCTGCGCGATATATATGATATCATAGCCCTTTGACTTATACTCTGCCGCCGCCTTGTTCACTTCATTCACAAGCTTCTCGGTGTCATAGCAGAACTTGGGGTCTCTCTTCTCCCACAGAAAATCATTCTGCATATCTATTACGATAAGCGCCTTGGACATGGTATCCCCCCTTATTCTCCGATATATGCCGCAGAGCGGTAGGTCACGGATACCGTGCCGCCTTCGGCACACCGTTCAAACAGCTCCGTCAGGGCATCGATGTATTCGCCGTATCTGTCGTCGCCCTCTTTGAGCGAATAGGATGAGGACAGGCTCCTTGCGATGAATCTGTCCCTGTCATAGGTCATGGGATTGTCAAAGGACACATAGTCGTATCTTCCGCCGAAGAACTCTTTTATCCGTATGTCGTCCTTCTCGATGCCTCCCGAAAATCCCCCGAAGCGAGGGCAGTACTTGGTATATATACTCTGCAGCTCCCTGTTTATGAGCTGCTCCGGATCTCGTATATTCCATATCAGCACCGCCTTGCCGCCGTGCCGCATGATCCGTGTACACTCTCTGCGGAACTTCTGTGTATCGAACCAGTGAAAGGCCTGTGCGGTGGTGACTATATCCACCGAGCCGTCACCAAGCGTGGTATGCTCTGCATTGCCGTTCACGCTGCGGAAGCCTTGATATCGTGAAAGCTCGCTCTCCGCTTCCCTGCGCATATCATCGTTGGGCTCCACACAAAAGACGTTGCTCCCTCTGTCAAGCAGATGCTTTGCGAATTTGCCCGTGCCCGAGCCTATATCCGCTATGGTCGCACCCTTAGGTATCACACGGTCATACAGATGATCTATCAGCTTCTCCGCATAGGTCGGTCTGCCTGCTGCATAGTCTCCCGCACGCCCGTCAAATCTTGTTGTATGATCCATCCGTTCCTCCACCTCCGGGCAAACCCGCCGGGCAAAGCCCGTTTTTACCCGCCAAGCAAAGCTTGGAGTTACCCGATACTCATTCGCACAAAACCTACTGTACTATCCTCGGAAACTGAATTTGTCCGTATCCGGTGCGGTATCCCTTCCGAACATTATACGATATACGGGCGGCTTTGTCAAGCACTGTTTTTAGTTTTAATCTCATTCTAATGTTATTATAATTGACCGAAGCCGCGGGATATTGTATAATGGATATGATGTATGTGCAGGGGGCACATACGCATGAAAGGGGATATATATGAGTCTTGTATCGGCTATGTTGAAAACGAAGCAGGGAGCGGGGCTTACGAGGGATAAGCTCGAGGCACTGCAGAAGAAGCGGCTGAGGGCACTCGTGAGCCACGCCCGTGCCAACAGCCCGTATTATAGAAAGCTTTTTGACGGTATCGGCGAGGACTATGCACTGTCCGATCTGCCCGTCACCACCAAGCCCGTGATGATGGCAAATTTCGACGATGTGCTCACCGACCGCAGTATCACGATGTCGCGCATTGACGAGTTCACGAAGGACATCGACAATGTGGGGCGCATGATAGACGACAAATATCTTATCTTCAAAACGTCGGGCTCCACAGGCAATCCCGCTGTGGTGCTCTATGACGGCAGCAGTATAGACGTATCCTCCGCAGTTGCGGCATTCCGCACCTTTGCAAGGCAGGAGGATTACAAGGCTTTCATGAAGCACGGCAGAAGGACTGCAGGCGTATTTGCCAACTACGGCTTTTATCTTGCCTGCGGTATGTCCCGCTATCTGCAGCTGAAAATGCCCGGCAAACAGAACAAGATCACGGTGGATGTGAATGCGCCCGAGGAGCAGATAATAAAGGAGCTCAACGGCTTTGCGCCCGCTATGCTCAGCGGCTATCCGTCAAACCTTGCAGTGCTTGCGGACTATGATGAGCTTGACATCCATCCCGATGTGGTCATCACCGGCGGCGAGCTCCTGACCGACGAGATACGCGAGAAGCTGACGAAGAAGTTCGGATGCTATGTGCAGACGCACTATTCCTGCACCGAGGGCGGTGAGATCGCCTGCGAATGCTCCGCACATCACCTGCATAT
>JAFPPJ010000107.1 GCA_017410745.1 Oscillospiraceae bacterium | reverse complement strand
GTATTCAGCCCACAGGTCGTTGTATGTGCCGTAATGGAAGCCGGTTATATGATCATAGTGGTATTCCTGCATCTTGGCGATATAATAAAGCCCCTCATACAGATACTCATACCTGTCATGCCACTTTGAGGTGCGTCTTGTCTCGACTGCTTTGAGAATATCCTCGGTCTTTATTACATCCTCGCTTATCTCACGCATAAAGCGGCCGATCACAGCCTCGTCTATGCAGGGCAGGCTGTCCGCCTTCATCAGGGTGTCATAATCAAGCTTTTCAAGGCGTTTGGTAAGTTCAAACCGTTCGGATATCTCCGATGCGATCTCAAACAGCTTTTCGCTGTCATCGGAAAGCACCCACTCGTCTATAAAGGCATAGCAAGCTGTCTGATTATCGGGCGTGATATACTTCTGCAGCCCGTTCAAGATACTGTCATTGCCGATAGTCGAGAACGCTGTCAGCAGGATATGTGCTGCAAGATCGGTCAGAACATACTTTTCATCGGTGTAGCCCGTATATTTAGCCGTCATCTCCCGCAGAGCCTGCTCACTGCCAAATTTTGCGATGCGTTCAAGGGCAGTGTTATCCTCATTATACAGGGATTCGCACAGGATAGCCCTCAGCACACCGTTCACCGTGTTCTGCTTTGCTCCCGAAAGCACTGCCATAATATCTATATGTAGCTGCCCCGGGTTCCTGTAATCTGTTTTCAGTGCATACAGCTTCGCCGTGCGCTCCTTGTTCTCGAAGAACTTCGCATACAGCTTCATCGTGCGGCGCATCTGCGTTGTCTGCGGTATGTGCAGCTCATCCATCTGCATGGAGATCAGGTCTGCACGGAACTGCTCGCTGTAAAGCTGTATATCACGCAGCCAGTTATCCTCACGCTTGGCGTATACTATCGGATCATACACCAGATAGTTGCTCGCCGTGTCTGTCTCGGATAATATCATCTTCGCCTCAAAGAAGTTGTCCCCCGTAAGGCGCAGCAGCTTCACATCGGGGATGTCAAGCTCGTCAAGTATATCCTCAAATTCCCGCTCGGAATCGTACCAGAATACGATCCTGCGATCATAGCAGTCCGACAGCGGCTTTGCAAAGCGTTCTCTCAGAGTGCTCTCTATCTTATCCTTCGTCATTTGATCTTCTCCAGAATATCGGCAAACTTCTCGTAATTCACCTTCACGCCGTCGTCAAGATCTATATCTATCATCTGATCGGCGAGGTGATGCACCCTTTCTTCGTAGGAATTTATCTCTGTCAGCTGATCTGTCAGCTTCTCCTGCCGCTTTTTCAGCTTTACTCTGTCGGACTGTGCCGCCGTTTCCATCTGCTCGGTAAGCATAGAAAGCTGTGTGCGGTAGCGCTCCTGCAGCTCATGCACATAGTCCGTGCGTATGGTCGCAATAGTCGTTTTCTGCCAGCGGTGCATATATACCAGTGCCTTGAAACCGTTCTTCTTGCCGGAACTGAAAAGCCAGTATATAGGGCGTTTCTGATATATCTTGCAGTGGTCGGCATAAAAACCGTTCAGCAGATAGTTCCTTATCACTTCACGGGGCGTACCCTTGCCGCCCAG
>JAFPPJ010000106.1 GCA_017410745.1 Oscillospiraceae bacterium | reverse complement strand
GAAAGGCGGATGGTGTTCTGATGGATATCCTGCTCTGCCAGTTCTTCGTCATTGAGCTGTGAGTGTGTGGTGGATGCGGGATGGATAACGAGGGACTTCACATCCGCAACATTTGCCAGGAGAGAGAATATCTCCAGTGCATCTATGAACTTCCACGCCTCTTCTCTGCCGCCCTTTATATCAAAGGTGAATATGGAAGCACCGCCGTTGGGGAAATATTCCTGATACAGCTTATGCTCGGGATGGTCGGGGAGTGAGGGATGATTTACCTTCTCAACGAGGGGATGCTTGGAAAGATACTCAACTACCTTCTTTGTGTTCTCTGCATGGCGCTCGAGACGGAGAGAAAGTGTCTCTATGCCCTGGAGGAGAAGGAATGCATTGAAGGGGGATATGGCAGCGCCCGTATCACGCAGGAGTATCGCACGGATATATACTGCGAATGCAGCGGGGCCTGCGGCTGCTGTGAATGCGATGCCGTGATAGCTGGGGTTGGGAGCGGCTATGTTGGGATATCTCTCGGGTGTCCACTCGAACTTGCCGGAGTCTACGATCACACCGCCAAGGGTAGTGCCGTGACCGCCGAGGAACTTTGTAGCGGAATGTACCACGATGTCTGCGCCGTACTCGATAGGTCTGATAAGATAGGGAGTACCGAATGTGTTGTCTATTACGAGAGGTATCTTGTGAGCGTGTGCTATCTCAGCAAGTGCCTTTATGTCGGGGATATCGCTGTTGGGGTTGCCCAGGGTCTCGATGTAGAGAGCCTTTGTCTCGGGGCGTATTGCAGCCTTTACCTCGTCAAGATCATGTATGTCAACGAATGTGGTCTCTATGCCGTAAAGGGGAAGAGTGTGCGCAAGAAGGTTGAAGCTTCCGCCGTAGATGGTCTTCTGTGCTACTATATGTTCGCCCTTTTGTGCAAGTGCCTGTATGGTGTATGTTATAGCAGCAGCGCCGGATGCTACCGCAAGAGCTGCAACGCCGCCCTCAAGAGCCGCAACGCGCTTTTCGAGCACATCCTGTGTGGAGTTGGTGAGTCTGCCGTAGATGTTGCCTGCATCGGTGAGACCGAAGCGTGCAGCGGCATGCTCGCTGTTATGGAATACATAGGATGTGGTCTGATATATGGGTACTGCTCTGGAATCGGTGGTGGGGTCTGCCTGCTCCTGGCCAACGTGAAGCTGAAGTGTTTCAAATCTGTAATTGCTCATTGTAATTTCTCCTTTATAAGTCATGATGTGTTATTGATTGGTGTAAAAAGTCCTGATCACATACATCGTGACATTCGGCCGAAACGGTAATTCGACCGAAGGAGAAGTGAAAATAATAGTGTCATGGCATTCATCCTTCAAATGTCTTAATTCCTATCGGAATACTATGATTATATCACGCAATTCCTACTTTGTCAATAGGAAATTGAAATTTATATGACAAATATCACTGCATATATCCCGTCTGCTTTGTGCAAATTATACGAGCCCCGCATATGCAGGGCTCGTATCCGCATTATTTAAGAGTGTATACCGTCTCGCCGTCTGACAGCGTGATGCTCTGTGCGCTGTCAAAGTCTGCCGCATCGAAGTGATATGCCACATACCATGCGCCCGCCTCGCCGTTGAAGGCTTCGCCGGCAGTATCGCACCACGGGAGCGCGGAGGCGTTGTCGTCAAGATGAGGCCTGTACTCTGTGCCGTCTATGGTGAGTACCAGCTTTTCTCCAAGGGAGTAGGCATTGGCATCCTCGCTGCCCGAATCCTCGGGAGTGCGCGACGGGTCTATCCCGTCGATATATGCGTTGAACCATATCTCATATGAGCCGTACTCGGCGAAGTTAAAGTCGTAGGATACGCCGTCATTTATGAAGATGATACCCTTGTATTCCTCTTCATAGGATCGCTTGAACACATTGTCGGGCACAACGAAGCGGTATATCATATCGTCTATGTCGTATTCCCTGAAGGTCAGGAAAACTTCCTGCTGGCTGTCAGTGAGCGGCTTTGCATGGTTCCAGCTGTCCTCCACATCCTGCTCGGTCACGCCGTATCTGTCGAGCATCGCGGTGGAATAGCCCTGCAGCGATTCGATGGTGAATACCGTTTCCTGTCCGCCGGTCACCCATGCAGGAGGAGTATCCACGCTTATATGATAGAGGGAGGCGTCATCATCGTCTCTTACCGCAAAGCCGTAGGAAGGGCCGTATTCGTCCATGTTCCCCTCGTCATAGATCTGTGCATCCACAGTCTTCGTCACGATGAAGAAACGGTCGAACTCCTCCGCAAACTCACTGTCGTTTATCCTTGCGTCAAGGAGTATGCGGGGCTGCTGTGTATCGCCTGCGATGCCTATTAGTGTGGTGCTGATAAGGTCTGTGTCGATGGTATCTCCGAAGCCCTTGCAGTCTGACGCCGCAGAGTCATCCTTATCGGTGACAGTATAGGCGTAGCCCTGCTCTGCAAGCTGTGCGGTGGTCTCATCCTTGATGTAGTGGCTGAATATGAATGCCATAGGGCCGTAGCCTGCCGCTCCTGCAGCCACAGTCGCCGCCATAGCGGATATGAGAATGATGGCCGAAGCAGTTCCGACTGCCCCGCGCCGAATACGCTTTTTGCCCTTTTTTCCGCTCTTTGCCAGTGCGAGCATATCCTCGCTGCTGACAGTAAAGTTTTCTTCACAGAAGGAATCCATATCTTTTCTGTAGTCTGATTCAAAACTCATAATGTCTTCCCTCCTGTTCAAGCCGTTTCCTGAGTTTCTCACGTCCGCGGTCAAGCTGTGTCTTCACTGTGGCTTCCTTTGTGCCGAGCACATCGGCTATCTGCTTCACCGACCATCCCTCATAATAGAAAAGATGTATGGGTATCCTGTATTTTTCCGGAAGCGCCAGCACTGCATCCATCACATCGCTGTGATCCTCCGGCTGCTTGTCGGGGATATTCTCATCGAGCTCATCATAGGAAAATCTCTTGCTGTCGCGTATGTGGTTCTTCGTCTGATTTATGGCACAGCGGATGAGCCATGCCTTGACATGCTCCTCGCTCTCAAATTTCTTGCTGCAGGAGTACAGCTTTATGAATATCTCCTGCGTAAGGTCGGAAGCATCCGCCGCATTGCGGATATAGTTGTATATGACAGAATATACACTGTTTTTGTATTTCTCATAAACGGTGACAAATTCCTGCTCTGTCATGTGTTACACTCCGTATCGTATATGACAGTGCCGCTGACGGCACGGCTCCATGTGTTATGTGCGGCGATCATATCGCCTTTCACCTGTAATACACATGAGAAGACAAAAAGGTTTCACTTATGCTCAAAAAAATATGCATCCCGATATCCGTCCGTTACCGATGATGCATGATCTGAGTTCTGTCTATACGTCCGCGGTGCAGAATATCCGCACCGTCACGCCCGTATCGGTGGGGGTCACAGTCGAAATGAGGTCGGCTGTCTCTATATATGACAGGGCGGCACTGTCGGTGACTATCATGGGACGGCACTCATCAAGTGATCTGCCGTTGTTCTCGATGAACAGGCTGCACTCCCTGCCGGTCATATCCGTGCCGTGCATGAGATAGCGGGCGGACAGGCGGAAGCCGTCGCTGTCGGAATACTGCGTATCTACACCGTCGCATACTGTCTCGCCGCAGAACAGGCCGCGGGAGACCGCGCGGAAGTATACACAGGCAGCGCACCGCATGCTGCCTGTGACCTCCTTCGTGTCAAGTATCGTAACGTCTATCGTGAGTATCTCTTCCATCATCTGAATATGAGCCTGAAATAGTTGTACAGATGAGGCTTTACGCTGGTATGGTCATGAGCGGTATCATCCATCACCTGTGTGAGATAGGTTTCGCCGTTTTCGTCGAATATCCTGCGGTAGCTGTCGGGAGAATCCCATACCACATTATCCGCCTTGGATGAGCTTATGAAGAGTATATAGGGCTTCTGCTCAAATACCATGTCGCTGCTCTCAAGCTGTCCGGAATGCATGGGCGAGCCGGGTATTCCGACAAGTCCGGGAGCGGGGCATACTGCGCCTACATATCCGAAGGTGTCCTGCAGCTGCAGTCCGATGAAGAGCGCCTCTCTGCCGCCCATGGAGAATCCTGTTATCGCTGTATTCTCCCTGCCCTTGGCTACGGAGTAGTTCTCCTCGATGAAGGGCATCAGATCGGTGGTGAGATCGTTTATGAAGTTGTCGTATGCAAGGCAGTTCTTGTCATCCATGCCTGTGCAGTATTCCATTTCCTTGCTGCAGAATATATAGGGGAGGACAACGATCATTTCCTTTGCCTCGCCGTCCTGCTGCAGATTGGTGAGTATCCTGGAAAGACCCACCACGTCCCTTGCCATCCAGTCCTGTGTGTCCCAGAAGCCGTGAAGGATGTACAGCACGGGATATTCCTTATCCTCGCTGTAATCGGCGGGAAGCAGCACATTCACGAGAGTGTCCCTTCCTGCGGTGTTCGAGTAGTAATAGGTGGTCTGGAATTCGGGATATTCCACGCCCTCCCTTGCCTCATCGTAGCCCTCGGGAGGCATCTTTTCGATAAGGTCGGCGTATTTCTGCATACCTGTCTCATCTGCGGCTGCCTCGGTCTGTGTCTCTGTTTCTGTTTCGGTCTGTGTCTTTGTCTCCGTTTCTGTCTCGGCTTCCGTCGTCGTCTCGGTCAGTGTTTCCGATGTTGTCTCTGCTGTAGTCTCTGCTGTCTCAGATGCTTCTGTCACGGTCTGTGCTGCCGGTGCTGTCTGCGTTGCCGCGGGGGATGAAGCGCATCCGCACAGCATAGCTGTCATGATCAGTGCAAGGACATTCTTTTTCATTTTTCACACCTCTTTTATAAAGTATTACAAGTATAGCACATTATTCTGCAAAATACAAGTATCATCTCTTGAAATTTGAAAAGCACTGTGCTATAATGTGAAAAAAGACAGCGGGACAAAGTGAGTGAAGACACAGTCTTTACTGCGTATGTAAGGGGAAAGGCATCAATGAGATCTCAGGAACTTGCGGACAGCTTCTATGATATTGCATTTGTGCTGTCTGTTGAAAGAACGTCCGACGGAGGATACGGAGATATACGCATAGAGGCAGCCAACGGCAAGGCCGCAGAGCTTATTGGCGCTGCGCCGGTGCCGGGTACACTGTATGATGGATATATGCCCCGGGATCTGAACTTTGAGGACAGATGCTTCCGTGCGGCTGTAAACAAGGAGCCCGTTCATTCATATATCCGCACGAGCAAAGAGGATAAATGGCTGAATGTATTTGTCATCCCCGTTGACTATGAGGACGGGGATATATGCCGGTGTGTGTATACCGCAAGGCTGTGCACGGTGGATAAGATAGACTTTTCATCTGCGTTCTCATCGGAGACTTCGGAGGACGTACTCAAGACCTGCATAAAGCTGCACGGCACGGATGATTTCAAGCGCACGATGGCAGAGGTGATAAAGGATATACGCCTGATATGCCGTGCGGAGGTCTGCACTACTATGCTCGTAGACCACAGCACAGGCACCTGCTCCGTGCTTGCCACGAGCATCAGGGAGAACAGCACCATCAAGCGTGTCACTCAGTTCGTCAACTTCTATGACATAGCCAATTCATGGCTCAAGACCATAGGGGACAGCGACTGCCTGATCATCAAGAGCGAAAAGGATATGGAGTATATAAGCGTGGTCAATAACCCGTGGTATCTAACTCTTGTGGAGGCGGGAGTTGACAGCGTGGTCATGTTCCCGCTCAGATACAATAATGAGGTGCTCGGCTTCATATGGGCCACGAATTTCGATACCAATGAGACCGACCGTATCAAGGAGACGCTCGAGCTCACTACATTCTTCCTCTCGTCACAGATCGCAAGCTATAATATGCTCAGACGGCTTGAACATATAAGCTATACCGATATGCTCACCGGCGTTATGAACCGCAACGCCATGAACAACAGGGTAAATGACATCGTATCGGGCAAGGAAAAGCTCGAATGCCCCTTCGGAGTAGTCTTTGCCGACCTCAACGGCCTGAAGGAGATGAACGACGATCACGGTCATACCGCAGGCGATATACTGCTCAAAAAGGCGGCGATACTCCTGCAGGAGGTATTCGAGGGCTTCGATGTATACCGTGCGGGCGGCGATGAATTTATGGTGATACTTACGGGATGCAGCGAGGAGGAGCTCGAACGCAGGGTAGGTCTTGTCAGGGAGCGGGAGAACGACCCGGACGGCGCGAGCCTTGCGGCGGGAAGATACTTCTCCGCAGAGGGCTGCGATATACGCAGTGCAATGCACTTTGCCGATGAGGATATGTACAGGCAGAAGGAACGCTACTATACGGAAAATCCCGATAAACGACGCAGTTATGCGCATTATTGAATACTGCGCACAGGAGATAGATATGGACAGCTATTTAAGACGGATAAGGGAAAAGGTCGGGCATGAGAAGTTGATACTCACCTTTGCGGGCGGATGCATCTTCAACGAGAAGGGCGAGGTGCTGCTGCAGAGGCGAGGGGACAGCAACAAGTGGGGCTTCCCGGGCGGGGCGGTCGAGATAGGTGAGACTCCCGAAATGACGGCGGTGCGTGAGGCTAAGGAAGAGACGGGGCTTGACGTGAAGATCGCAGGTCTTATCGGTGTATATACGGATATGGATATAGTATACCCGAACGGCGACCGCTCGCAGAGCATAGTCATAGCATACAGGCTTGATAAGTGCGGCGGTGAGCTGTACTGCGACGGCGTGGAAACCACAGGTCTCAAGTACTTCTCGCGGGAGGAAAAGCCCGAGCTGTTCACAGGCTCACACGAAGACCTTTGGAATGATATATTCGCATGAATAAAGGCTCTGAACGATCATCGCTCAGAGCCTTATTCTCTTGATCATTGCTTGAATTGGGTGATTATCCTGTCGATGTCGCTTACGGTCTGTCTGTTCTTCTGGATGTATTCGTTGAGCCGTGTGACGGTGTCAAGGGTCTCACGGGTCTTTTCGCTGATATCGACAGCGCCCTGTTCATTCTGTGTGACAAGGTTGTTGAGCTGGATGGTCTCCTGCTGTATCTTTTCGATTATGCCGGTCATTTTGTCCATGTCGCTGTTCACTTCCTCGATGGATGTGCGCAGCTTCTCGGTGATGACGTGCATATCGCGGAATACATCGGATATGTCTACGCGGATGAACCGCATGATCTCGTCAAAGCATTTCTTGATATTTACGATGTTCTTGTTCATGTCCGCACATATAAGCGATATATTGTCTGCCGCCTTGGAGGAGGTGGCGGACAGCTCCTTTATCTCGGAAGCCACCACAGAGAATCCGCTGCCGCTGTCGCCAGCCCTTGCCGCCTCTATCGAAGCGTTTATGGCAAGAAGATTGGTGTTCCCCGCAATGTCCTGTATTATCTCGATATTGTCGTTTATCACGGAGAATGCGTCGAGATAGCGCACGGAGCGGTCGATGTCCGTTTCCGTCTCCTGCATCTTCTTTTCGATGGAGCCGAACATATCGTCTATGTTGCGTATCATGTCGGATGCTTCCTCTACCCTCTGCAGATTGGCATCCTTGCTGTCATGCACTATGACGTTGATGCTGTCGATGTCGTCATTGACGCGCCTGAGCGCCTGGTTTGCCTCCTTTACCCCCGAGGATATGCGGTCGGTGGTCTGGGTATTGGTGTTGACACTGTCGGAAAGCACCGATACGGTGCGCGTCATCATCTCCGAGCCGCTCCCGAGAGAAGCGGAGCAGGTGGTGAGGGTGGATACTATGGAGCTGAGCGTGTCTGTAAGCGAGCTTACAGAATCGGCTATTGCCCCGACCTCGCTCTTGGCACCGGTGTAAGGCTTTATGTTGTCCTTGCATGAAAGGGACAGGTCGCCGAGGGTGTTCACCGCATTGGTGACCTTGTTCAGCGGGCGCATGATTATCCTGGATACAACAGCGGTGCTGAGTATGATCATCGCCTCTGTTATCGCAGCGAAGAGTATGAACGATCTCTTGGTCTCCGTGCTGTCATGCATCAGATCCTCGGTATTGTATGTCATGGTGAGGATGAGGTTGAACTGGGGAAGGTAGTGGTATGCGATCGTCCTGCCGGTGTCGGTGTATATGCCCTGTGCTTCGCCGCCCGTGGCAAGACCGAGTATCTGCCTCATGCCCTCGTCGTCGAGCTCGCCCATGATCTTGGAATTGTCCGAATGGTATGCGTATATCCGGTTCACCGAGTCAATGACGCAGTATACCTCATTGCCCGTGGAGGATGCGTTCATTTTGGAAAGCAGCTCATTCAGCCCCGCAAGGAACGGGCCGCCGCCTACAAGCCCTATCGGCTGATGATCCTCATCGTATACCGCCATGCGCAGATTGAATATCATCTGCCCGCTGGCAGGCGAGATGAATGCGCCGCCGTTGTATAAGCCGTCTGGCGATGAGGTCATAGTCGCGCGGTAGCTGTCGAGCTCTTCGGGCTTTCTTGTCACCATGCCTATTGCGGCGGGAGAGGAGTGTGCGAGCACCTTCGTGTCCCAGTCGCTTATGTATATGCCCTCCCACTGATGCAGGTTGGCAAAGTATCGCTCGGTGTATCTGCGCGCCTTGAGCAGCTTTTCGGTGTCATCGGGATCTTCGAGCAGTTCGGTTACCTCTATTGCACTGACGTATTCCCGAAGTATATTTTCGGAGCTGTCAACATAGTTCTCTATCAGGTTGGTCTGGCCGTTGAGCACGGTCAGCATATTCTCCACCGACTTCTCCTGCACCGTATCGGATACCTTTGTGCTGAGCACGGTATAGAATACTGCCATGCATATCAGCGAAATGATCCCGACACATATAGATACTACGGCGGATAATCTCAGATTCCTTATCATATTTCCCCCGTTTGTCACGACTGATATGGGAGCCCATCTCCCATCATACTTATTTTAATACTTCATACGATGTTTGTCAACTGCCGATAAATAGAATTCCGGCAATAGAAATGTACAATATAAACAAATACTATATATGTTCAGGATAGAAAATGTCAAAAATCGGCAAATGTTCCATTATTTGCGAAAGTGTTATTTTTTGTTGAATATCCGTCCTGCTTGTGATATACTGATAATCAGTTACGCCGGTAAAGGCTGATATCGGGAAACGGAGGTAATGTATATGTCAAGGATACCGGAAGGGCTCACGCCCGAAGAGATAGCAGCGTCCTGCTGCGAGACGGGGGATATATCCCCTGCAAAGGTCATGGACTATGACATCGTTGTAGTGGGAGCGGGAGCGGCAGGTGTGCCTGCTGCAGGATGGGCTGCAGAGCTCGGCGCCAGGGTAGCGCTGCTGCAGAAGGCATCGGGCGTGGTATCGCAGGGCAACTGCGGCTCTGCTATAATAAAGTCCCGTTCCACCGAGGCGGGCATCGCCAAGTGGATACATCATACCAACGGGCTTTGTGACTGGAGAGCGGATACAAAGCAGCTCAGGGCATATGCCGAGCATTCCGAGGAGGCTATGATGTGGTTCCTTAACCGTGCGGGTCTCACATCCGAGACCGAGTACGGCGACGGCAGCAAGGTAGACAGCAATACCGACAGCGCAAAGCTGCTCAACGACGGACAGGGGCTCTGCGCATTCATCAGTACCAGCGGCGATTTCACGGGACTGTGGAAGGACAGGGAGAACAGCTACGACTACGGTGACGACCACTGCTATTTCTGGGCGCCGTGGGTAGGCCCCAAGCCGAAGAATGTGGGCAATGCCCTGAAGAACGTGCTCAACAACGTGCAGGCAAAGCACAGCGGACTTGAGACCTTCTTCTCCACTCCCGCAGTGCAGCTCGTTATGGACGGCGGCCGCGTCACGGGCGTGATAGGTAGGAGCAAGGACGGGGAATATATACAGTTCAACGCATCAAAGGCAGTCATACTTGCCACAGGCGACTATACCAACAATCCCGCCATGGTGGCAAGATGGTGCCCGGATATAGCGGATTTTGACAAGAAGCAGTTCGGCAAGACGGGCGATGGTCATATCCTTGCCATAAGCGCAGGCGCTAAGATGGAGAATGTGGGTCATACCAAAATGATGCATGACTTTGACTCCGCACTTATGTTTGAAGAGCCTTTCCTGTTCCTCAACATGGAGGGCGAGCGCTTCACCAACGAGTACACGGGATTTGTATACATGGGCAATATCCTGCGTTCACAGCCCTCATTCAAGGGGACCATGCTCGACCCCGAGCACGCAGAGGGCTCCAAGGGATGGTACTGCGCTGTATATGACAGCGAGTACGTCAACTGGCCGAAGGATGAATTCGTAAGCGGCATGGTGCCTCCTGCGGTAATGGAGAAGTTCATACCGGGTGCGGTGGAGGATCCCAAGGGCGTGTTCAAGAACCTTATCGACCTTCACAGATGTGATACCCTTGAGGAGCTTGCAGAGCAGCTCGGCATTCCTTATGAGAAGATGAAGGCATCCGTTGACAGATACAACGAGCTCTGCGACAAGGGCTGCGACACCGATTTCGGCAAGCCTGCAAAGTATATGCACAAGATAGCAAAGCCTCCCTTCTGGGGCGCACGCAAGCATATCCGCGTGTCTGCTGAGGTGTCGGGCGTGGTGGTAAACGAGCATTGTCAGGCAATAGGCGCAGACGGCACACCTATAGAGGGACTGTACTGTGCGGGAAATCTTGGCGGCCCGTTCTACGGCGGCGGAGACTATCCCTTCCATCAGACGGGACTTTCTCTCGGCAGATGCTATACATCGGGAATGATGGCCGCAAAGCACGCTATGGGCGCGAAATAAATATACCAACAGAAATGTTATGCAACTGTGAATTTATATCGCATTTTTTGCTCAGTTTGGCGTGATGTAAAAATTCAAAGAATGTTTTTGTGCAATGTGACGAACGGCGATTTAAAATAGCGATAAACCGCACAGCGATGCGGAGTTACACGTCTGTAACTTTGCTGTAATCAATCAATTCTTGCTATGTATTTTTGAAAAATTGTGCTTTTTTTTCAATTTTATTGACAGCATTTTTTTGCTATGGTAGAATTGACTAAGACACAGGGCATAGTACCCTGTAAGGACAGACAAGTCCGGTCATAATCCATGCGGTGCATATCCGTGGGGGAATACGGATATACTCACTGATGAGTATTATAATACCGCGTGTTACAATCGGGAGGTAATCAAAATGAAAAAAAGGATCTTAGCAATGCTTATGTCGTGTGCTACGATAGCTACGACATTCGCAGGATGCAACAGCGGCGCACCCGCTTCTTCACCTTCATCTGCTCCTGCTGCTACCAATGCACCTGCTGCTGCAAGCGGTGAGGTACAGGAGATACAGTGGATGTTCTGGGATGACCTCAATGCTACAGAGGACCTCATCTCACTCGGCTATAAGGACACTATCGAAAGATTCAACAAGGATTTCGAGGGCAAGTATCATGTAACACCCGTTACTACCAACCTCGAGGAATACTACAACAAGCTCAATGCTCTTGTTGCAGCAGGCGAGACACCCGACGTATTCATCTGCAGCCCCGGCCCTCAGCTCACTGACTATGTAGCTCCCGGCGTTGCTGCTCCTCTTGATGAGTACCTCGCTAAGGACGGCTGGAAGGAGACCTTCACAAGTGACGCTGTATTCTCACAGCAGACCTATGACGGCAAGATCTACGCTGTACCTCTTAACACAGCTGCTGCATGCTGCTTCTACAACACCGAGATGTTCGATGCTGCAGGCGCAAAGGTTCCTACCAACTGGGATGAGATGATAGATGCTTGCGAAAAGCTCCAGGCTGCAGGCTACACTCCTATCACCATTTCCGCAGGTACTGCATGGTGCCTTTCCATGGTAGCTGGTTATCTCTGCGAGGCAGAGGGCGTATCTCTCCCCGACCTTGCAAGCGGTGCTGCTTCCTGGGAGGATGGCAAGCTTGAGGCTGCTGCTACCAAGCTCGTTGAACTTTCCAAGTATTTCCAGAAGACTGCTGCCGGCGATACCAACGATGTTGCAACAGCTAACTTCTACAACGGCGAAGCTGCTATGCTTATCCAGGGTTCCTGGGCAATCGGCCAGATCAACGGTTCCAACCCCGAGTTCGAGGCTAAGTGCGGCGTGTTCGCATTCCCCGGCGTTTCCAGAATAATAGCTAAGTCTGACTCTCTCTGCATGAGCTCCACCACCAAGTATCCCGAGGCTTCCGCAACTCTCATCAAGTACTTCACCGACGACACTGCTCAGAAGTACACTGCTGAAAAGGGCGGTAAGATCCCCGTAACAAAGGTACAGTATGACGTAAACGCAGCTCCCAAGCAGCTCGCATACGTTATGGATGTATTCGGCAACGCTAAGGGCACATTCGGCTTCTACAACGAGTCCATGCCCACTACCGAGACCGGTGCACACTTCGACGATACTATGGTATCCGTATTCCTCGGCGACATGACCCCTGCAGAAGCAGCTAAGGACATGGAGGAATACTACAAGACAGTAAGAAGCTAAGTTTTCTGACTATCTTAGTGTGATATAAGAATGGGGCGCCCCCCCGGCGCCCCTATTTTTATAGCAACTGACATCAGCATCATATCTGCCGTGCCGACACAGGCACGCAGCGATCGCATACTTTAGGGAATGATGGGGGCTCCTCCCCCATGAGTCAGGGGTATCTGCAAAATAGAGAGGAGAGGGTATAATGGATAAACTCCTGCGTAATAAACCGGCTATCATCATATTCATGGCACCGGCGTTTATACTGTTCACATTGGTGCTTTTTATACCGATATGCCAGTCCGTATACTACTCGTTCTGCGAGTATAAGGGCATCACGGCACCGGTATTCATAGGTCTTGAAAACTATAAGGCAATGCTCAAGGACAAGTCGCTTGCCTTTGCTATAAAGAACTCTTTGTTCTTCCTGATATTCTCATGTATATCACAGCTTATCGGCGGTCTGTTCCTTGCCGCTCTGCTGACCAACATCAAAAAGGGACGCAACTTCTTCAAGAATGTCATCTATCTTCCCTGCGTACTTTCCTCTGCAGCCCTCGGTCTGCTGTGGATGTTCATATTCAGCCCCAAGCTCGGTATCAACCAGCTTATCGAGAAGTTCGGCGGCGAAGGCCCTCTCTGGCTGATGGATACAAAGGGATTCATCATACTCCCCATGTGGGTCATAGCCTTCGTTTCGCTGTGGCAGTACGTCGGACAGTCTATGATGCTCTATATGGCGCAGATATCCGGCATAAGCAAGTCGCTCTTTGAAGCGAGCTATATCGACGGCTGCACCAAGCCTCAGACCTTCATCCACATCACTCTGCCGCTCATAAGACCTATGGTGGCAACTGCGATGTCGCTCAATGCGATAGGTTCGCTCAAGTTCTTCGATCTTATCTTCAATATGACCGAAGGCGGCCCCAACCACAGGACAGAGGTGCTTGCAACACATCTCTATCAGCAGGGCTTCAAATACTTCAAATACGGATATGCAAGTGCTATCGGTGTTCTGCTCCTTATCATGTGTCTTCTCGTGACACTCTTCATCAATAAGGTAGTCAAGACCGAACAGTACGAGATGTAAGGGGGGATCATATATGGCAAATGTTTCTGCTCTCAAGAAAACAGTCGGCATCGACGAGGACAGCAGCACAAAGAAGATCACTCCCGCACAGATAATCATATATGCATTCCTTGTGATCATGGCGATAATCTATCTTGCGCCGATGCTCTGGGTATTCAATGTATCGTTCAAGACGAACAAGGAGATATTCTCCGCGCCTTTTGCGCTTCCGCAGAATGTGACATTTGATAACTACACCTTCGCATGGACAGCCGGCAAGCTCGGCATCGCCACGCTCAATTCCTTCATCGTCTGCGCCATCACGCTCGTACTGAGCATGATAATCGGCTCTATGGCGGCATTCGGCATAGCACGTCTGCGCTGGAAGTTCTCCAAGCTCGCACTTACCTACTTCCTCACGGGTATGATGATCCCCGTACACTGCGTGCTCATCCCTCTGTTCACAAGATTTGCGAAGATAGGTCTGTCCAACAATCTGTTCGGACTTATCCTGCCGTATCTGACCTTTGCGCTTCCCATCACGATATTCATTATGACGGGATTTTTCGAGAGTATGCCGAACGAACTGATAGAATGTGCCTGCATCGAGGGCGCTAACCTGTTCGATATATTCTTCAGGATATGTCTCCCTCTCGGCAGAACAGGCCTTTTCGTAACGGGACTTATGACCTTCGTCGGCAACTGGAACGAGCTGCTCCTTGCGATGGTATTCATCTCCGACGACAACAAGAAGACACTGCCCGTATCGCTGTCAAAGTTCGTCGGCCCGTACAACACCAACTATTCCCAGATGTTCGCTGCCATAATCATAGCGATCATACCTACTGTAATAGTTTACTGCATGTTCTCCAACCAGATAGTTGACGGCCTCACAGCAGGCGCAGTCAAGGGCTGATAAAACGCATCAAACGCGCCATAGCATCCGTTCGGATACTATGGCGCGTTTTAGTTGAGTTTGGAATTAGTAATGAGTAAAGAGTAATTAGTAATTTTGGCAGGCTGCTTTTGCGGCAGCACATGGAAGTGGTAAGTGGCTATCGTCACATTCTGAATATGAGAATGTGCTGTGTCTGTTTTCGGAAAAAACAGGCTGACGGAGCTGATTACTAATTACTAATTCCACTTAACTAATTCACCGTATATTCTTATCTCCGCGTCTGAGGCGTTCGCGGTAGTCGGTGGGGGTGGTGAACAGGTCTCTGCGGAACATCTCGGAGAAGTAGCTCGGCCCCGAGAAGCCGCAGGCATAGGCTATCTCGGATATGGTCATATCCGTGTCGCGCAGCAGCTCCACGCCCTTCCTTATCCTGTATGCGCACAGATACTTCATCGGCGGCATATAGAAGAAGCGCTCGAACATATTGCCGCAGGTGCGCTTTGACACATATCCCGCAGCGGCTATGTCGCCAAGGGTGATGGCTTCGGAGTAGTGCGCGTCTATGTAGGAGATCATTTCCTTCATTGCGGTGAGCTGTGAACATTCGCTGTGCGGCTTGTCGTCGGGCTGTATGTTTGCGGCCATCTCGCTCCATATCAGATGTATGAGCCCCACCATAGACGATTTTGAGGTCTTCTCCCTGTGTTTTTCACGCATCATGGAGAAGTAATGCAGTATGTTCTCATGCCAGGGCGTACCCGCTTCGAGTATAACATAATCGAAGGACGATGTTATTATGGGCTGCACCAATTGCTGCTCCATCTCTTTAGATACGCATAAAAGCACGGGATGGAATATCAGAACATTGTAATAACATTCTTGCATATTCTCTGTATAGGAGGAGTGTATGCGGCGGGAATTTATGAGCAGTCCCTGCCCCGGTGATACCCTGACAAGATTTCCGTTTATGTTATATATCACGTCTCCCTCCCTCGGTACGAACAGCTCGATGTCCTCGTGCCAGTGTGCGGGCATATTGCTGTTTGCATAGGCGGTATGATGTCCGCTGAAAAAGCCGATAGGCAGATCGGTGCAGCTGTATCGCACCTTCTGGCTCCTGTCATTGTTCACATCAAGATCATACCAATTGCAGGACGGCATAGTATCACTTTCCTTTTTGTTATAGTTATTTGCAATATTTTAGTTGCAGTGCATGGATATATCTGCTATAATTCTATCATAACATAAGTACTTATTCAAGAGGAAAATGCATTTTTCTTATAAAAATTTTGCTGTGTTGGCCCGGAAAAATGTTCGGTCATAACAGGGCCGGACATATACAAGGGTGTCGGGAAAGAGCACCCTGTCGGTTAACGCGCGTTATTGACAGTATCGGCATATGCCGATAAGAGAGAGGGGATATTATGAACGCAATAGAGATCAGGAACGTGACAAAGGAATTCAAGGTGCTCGAAAGAAGAGAGGGGCTCAAGGGCAGCTTCAAGGATCTCTTTTCCAGGAACTACAAGATAGTCAAGGCCGTAAACGACATATCCATGAATGTGGAGCAGGGGGAGATCGTCGGCTACTTAGGCCCCAACGGTGCGGGCAAGTCCACCACCATAAAGATGATGACGGGCGTGCTCGAGCCTACCTCGGGCAGCATAATCGTCAACGGCAATGAGCCGTATAAGAACAGGACAAAGAATGCGCAGAACATCGGCGTTGTATTCGGTCAGCGCTCGCAGCTCTGGTGGGCACTCCCGCTCGTAGAGTCCTTCAGGATACTCAAGGATATCTACATGATAGAGGACAAGCCCTACAATGATATGCTCGAGCTCTACCGCTCCCTTGTGGACATAGAACCGCTGCTGCATAAGCCTGTAAGGCAGATGTCACTCGGTCAGAGGACGCTGTCGGATATACTCGCTGCATTCCTGCACGATCCCAGGATAGTATTCCTCGATGAGCCCACCATAGGCCTTGACGTATCCATGAAGGCAAAGATACGCAAGCTCATAGCCGAGCTCAATGCGCAGAGGAAGACCACAGTCATACTCACCACCCATGATATGGGCGATGTTGATGCGCTGTGCAGACGCATAGTCATCATAGACAAGGGCAAGATGCTCTATGACAACGACATCGAGCACCTCAAGAAATTCTTCGGCTCCTACAGGACGCTCAAGATACGCGTGAGCGGCGCTCTGTCGGAGCAGTCGAAGAAGATACAGGCGCACTTCCCGGATATGCAGGTATCCCACAATGAGGACTGGATATCCATCCTCGTGAATGAGGAGAACATGAAGGTAGTGGATGTGCTCAGCGATCTGCAGAAGCACTACATGATAAAGGATATGCAGCTTGAGGAGATATCGAGTGAGGACGTGGTAAAGAAGATATACGAGGGGGGAGTGCAATGATATTTCGCAAATATCTGACCCTTACCCGCGCAGGCATAATCGAATCCATGCATTTCAGACTGTCCATGATAATGATGATAGTCGGGAATATGCTCTATCTTGCGCTGGTATTCTTCCTGTGGAAGGCGATATATGCATCCGCAGGCACAGACGTGGTAAACGGCATGACATTTTCGGATACGCTGGTATATCTCGTGCTTGCAACTGCACTGTTCAACTTCATGGAGATGTACACCGTATGGGAGATAGGGCGCAACATACAGTCGGGAAAGATAGTGCTCGACCTGCTCAAGCCCATGAAATACCGCAGCTATCTGTTCTGGTCGTACTCGGGCACATTCGTGGTTCAGTTCTTTGCCACCTTCCTGCCCACCTTCATCGTGGTGGTGCTGCTGACGGACGGTGCGATACCCATAGGGATAAACCTGCTGTATTTCGCTGTATCCGTGGTGATGAGCGTGATAATAAACTACAGCATAGACTTCTTTGTGGGCACGATATGCCTTTACACCGAGTCGATATGGGGCATAAACATAATGAAGCAGGTGATAGTGCTGCTGCTGTCGGGTGCGACGATACCGCTGGCATTCTTCCCGGATTGGCTGAAGAACATCGTGTACTATCTGCCCTTCCGCTCGATATATGATGCGCCTCTGACAATACTGCTGGGCACGGGAGATATCATGCAGACAGTAAAAATACTCCTGGGACAGCTTTTCTGGACGGTGCTGATGCTTGTGATAAGCACGCTGTTCTGGAAGGTCTCTCTGAGACAGATCACAGTAAACGGAGGATAACATGGACGTTATAAAGATCACCGAAGCGATAACCGAGCTCTGCGAAAACAAGCGCATACCCGTGGTGGGCATTGACGGTCTGGGCGGTGCGGGCAAAAACACCGCCGCCGACAGGGTATGCGAGGAGCTGAAGGAAAAAGGCATACACGCTCTGCTCCTTCATATAGACGACTTTATCACCAAGAGGGAGGTAAGATATGATCCCAATGTGCCCGAGTGGCAGTGCTACTATGACCTGCAGTGGAGATACGACTATTTCGTGTCGGTCATAAACAAGGCGAAGCGCTGCGAGGACTTTGAGGCGGAGATATACGACAAGGAGAATGACACCTATACGCTCTGCTCCTATCCCGTAAGGCGCAACACCGTGATAATAGTCGAGGGCATATTCCTGCAGCGCAGGGAGCTTGACGGCGTATTCGACCTCATGGTATATATGGATGTACCCGAGGCTGTGAGACTTGGCAGGGTGCTTGACCGTGACACATACATAGGCGACAGGCAGAGCATCACCGAAAAGTACGAGAATCGCTACTTCCCCGCAGAGCGCAGATATGTGAAGGAATATCATCCCGAGACATCCGCAGATATCGTGATATCATAAGGAGCTGAGGATCATGTTTGTATTTACCGACGATATACCTGTGGAGAACTATCTGAGGCTGCGTGCGGAGGCGGGCTGGAAGCAGATACCCGCAGATGAAGCGCAGTCGGGGCTCGACAGGAGCTTTGCGAATATATCCGTGCGCCTTGACGGTGAAGTCATAGGCATGGCAAGGATAGTATGGGATCACAGCTACAGCGCATACCTTACGGATGTGATCGTTACCGAAAAGTACCGCCACAACGGGCTTGCGGGCAAAATGATAGAAAGGCTCTTGGAGAAGCTCAGAGCAGAGAAAAAAGAGGGCTGGGAGATAAAGCTGCATCTGCTTGCAGCAAAGGGCAGAGAAAGCTTCTACGAGCAGTTCGGATTTTCCGAAAGGCCGAATGAACGTATGGGAGCAGCAATGGATATGTGGATATGACCGCCGCTCACAGCGGACAGCATAACGGAGGATGCTATGGAACTGTATGATGCGATAAACAACAGACGGACGATACGCGACTTTGAGGATGAGAAGATATCAGATGAAGTGCTCAGACGTATCATTTCCGCCGCATTCAAAGCGCCGACGAACGACCATATGCGCGACTGGCATTTTATCATAGTCACCGACAAGGCGCAGGCAGCGGAGCTGTTAAAGCCCATACCAAAG